>JAQGHW010000405.1 GCA_028291505.1 Rhodopila sp.
ATCTGCGGCGCCTATCTACCCTGAATCGAAACGCCGCATGCTGAGCAAGGTTATTGCTCCAGGTACCCCGCCTTGAATATGCGCCGCTACTGCCGGCAGTTGCGTCTCGCCCGGGAACATGACCGGCTGGTACATCGCTACTTGAAGCGAACGGTGACCGAAGGCGGATCGATCCTGCAGGCGGATGTCCTCGACTGGCCGTCCCTCGGCAGCCAGGAAATTGTGCCCCGCGATCTGGAGGCCGATCCAGACTGGCTCATCATGGACGCAGGAACAACGGTCGATACCTGGTTCGGTGACCTACTCAGACACCCGACGCGCACGTGCGGATCGTCGTCGCGGTACGCATGCCGCCGGCGCCCGCAGTCGGACCGCCGGAGCCACCGCCCGGCAGGCGATCCCGCGACGAACCGCAACGGGCCGCCGCTCATCGACGGCTGCCCGGCCGGCGCCCTGATCCGCAAGATCGACGGCAGCACCGCGCACGCCGGGCCCGACAACGACAAAGTCGCCGTCTTCAGCCGTCGGCCGCCTTCAGGACCGACTCGAAGCGGCGATCTCTGAGGCACTGCGACCCCCATGCCAGCCCCCGCTTGCAGGCCATCCGACCAGCCTGTCGCCCAACCAAAACTCCCCTCTCGCCATGGGGGCCGAATAAGCCTATCTAGCGCCCTCAAATACGCGCCTGACTCGGCCCCATCGCATCCCTCATGGGTCGAACAAACGCGAACAACAGATTGAGCGAGATTTGAGCGACACACCTGACCACCCTCTACAGCCCACTGGCCCCTACGGGGACATGCAGCCGGTAACGTTGGAAGAGGAGATGCGCCGCTCCTACCTCGATTACGCGATGAGCGTGATCGTGTCGCGCGCATTGCCGGACGCCCGCGACGGGCTGAAGCCGGTGCATCGACGCATCCTGTTCGGTATGCACGAAGCCGGCTTCACCCCGGACAAGCCGTACCGCAAATCCGCCCGCGTCACCGGCGACGTCATGGGCAAATACCACCCGCACGGCGACTCCTCGATCTACGACGCCATGGTCCGCATGGCGCAAAGCTTCTCCATGCGCCTGCCCCTCATCGACGGCCAGGGCAATTTCGGTTCGGTCGACGGCGATAACCCCGCGGCGATGCGCTACACCGAGGTCCGCCTCGCCAAGGCCGCCGCCCTGCTGCTGGAAGACATCGACAAGGACACCGTCGATTTCCAGCCGAACTACGACGAGACCGAGAAAGAGCCGCGCGTCCTGCCGGCGAAATTCCCCAACCTGATGATCAACGGCGCCAACGGCATCGCCGTCGGCATGGCCACCAACATCCCGCCCCACAACCCGGGCGAGATCATCGACGCCACCCTGGCGCTGATCGCCGACCCCGACACGTCCCTCGACGACCTCATGAAGATCGTCCCCGGCCCCGATTTCCCGACCGGCGGCATCATCATCGGCCGCTCCGGCATCCGCCAGGCCTTCGAAACCGGCCGCGACAGCATCACCATCCGCGCCAAGACCGAATTCGAGGAAATCCGCAAGGATCGCACCGCCATCATCGTCACCGAAATCCCGTATCAGGTGAACAAGAAGACCCTGATCGAGAAAATCGCCGAACTGGTGCGCGGCAAGGTCATCGAGGGCATCGGTGAGATGCGCGACGAAAGCGACCGCTCCGGCATGCGCATCGTCATGGAACTGAAGCGCGACGCCACGCCCGAAGTGGTGCTGAACCAGCTCTTCCGGTTCACCCAGCTACAGACCAGCTTCGGCATCAACGTGCTGGCGCTGGACGACGGCCAGCCGAAGCAGATGGGCCTTCGGGAAGCGCTGAACTGCTTCATCCGCTTCCGCGAAGAGGTCATCCTCCGCCGCTCCCGGTTCGATCTGGGCAAAGCCCGCGACCGAGCCCACAACCTGGTCGGCCTGGCCATCGCCGTCGCCAATATCGACGAAGTGATCCGCCTGATCCGCGCCAGCCCCGACGCCGCCGCCGCCCGCGTCGCCCTGATGGGCCGCGACTGGCCGGCCGAGGACATCGGCGCCCTGCTGGCCCTGATCGACGAACCCGGCAACGTCATCGCTCCGGACGGCACCGTCCGCCTCACCGAGGAACAGGCCCGTGGCATTCTGGAACTCCGCCTGCAGCGCCTCACCGGCCTCGAACGCGAAAAGATCCAGGCCGAAATGACCGAGGTCGCCGGCAAGATCGGCGAACTGCTGGAAATCCTGCACTCCCGCATCCGCCGCATGGAGGTGATGACCAGCGAACTGGCCGAGGCCCGCAAGGAAATCGCCAGTCCGCGCATGACCGAGATCGCCGACGCGCTGGCCGACCAGGACGACGAAAGCCTGATCGAGCCCGGCCAGATGGTGGTAACCATCACCCGCGACGGCTTCATAAAACGCACCACATTAGAAACATTCCGCGCCCAGAACCGCGGCGGCCGCGGCCGGTCCGGCGCCGGCACCAGGGGCGACGACATCGTCACCCGCAGCTTCAACGGCCACACCCACCAGTGGGTGCTGTTCTTCTCGTCCGGCGGCAAAGCCTTCCGGGTGAAGGTCTGGAAACTGCCCGAAGCCGGCCCCACCGCCAAAGGACGAGCGCTGATCAACCTGCTGCCCGAACTCGGCGCCGATACGATCACCACCGTCCTGCCCCTGCCGCAGGACGAAACCCTGTGGGACAGCCTGCACCTCGTCTTCGCCACGGCTTCCGGCAATGTCCGCCGCAACCGGCTGTCGGACTTCAAGAACGTCCGCGCCGCCGGCCTGATCGCCATGAAACTCGACGAAGGCGACCACCTGATCGGCGTCGCCACCTGCCGCGAGGGCGACGACGTGCTGCTGGCAACCCGCAAGGGCCGCTGCATCCGCTTCCAGTTGTCCGACGACCAGGTCCGCGTGTTCGCCGGCCGCGACAGCTCCGGCGTGCGCGGCATCAAGCTACTCAACAGCGATGAGGTCATCAGCCTCTCGGTCCTGCGCCACGTCCAGGCCTCCCCCGAGGAACGCGTCGCCTACCTGAAGCAGGCCAACGCCAAACGCCGCGGCAATGGCGAAGCCGAACCCGAAGCGCCACCGGAAACCGATGCCGACGAATACATCCCCGAAGTATCCCTGTCGGCGGAACGCTTCGCCGACCTGGAAGCGGCGGAGGAAATGCTGCTCACCGTCACCGACATGGGATTCGGCAAACGCACCTCCGCCTATGAGTATCGCGTCACAGGACGTGGCGGCCAGGGCATCGGCAACATCACGCTCGCGCCGCGCAACGGCAAGGCTGTGGTGGCGACGTTCCCGGTGCGCCAGGGCGACGACATGATGATGGTCACCGACGCCGGCAGGCTGATCCGCGTGCCGGTCGACCAGGTCCGCACCACCGGGCGCAATGCGATGGGCGTGACCCTGTTCCGCGTCGACAAGGGGGAGCACGTGACCAGCGTCTTCACCGTGCTGGAAGACGAAACCGACGAAAATGGCGCGCCTCCCAATGAGGCACCGGAAGCCGATATCCCACCCGGCGCCAATCCCGACAGCAATGGTCCAAACGGGGGCGCTCCGCAGGAGCCGACGAACAACAACGACAAGCCGACTCCCGAGGAAGGAAACGATGGCTGACAAGAACGACCACAACCCACGACGAATCGGCCTTTACCCGGGAACCTTCGATCCCATCACCAACGGTCATCTCGACGTGATCGCCCGCGCCGCCCGCCTGCTCGACAAGCTGGTCGTCGGCGTTGCGATCAACACCGGCAAGGGACCGATGTTCACCCTGGAGGAGCGCGTCGAACTCGTTCGTGCGGAAATAGAAACAATCGCCACCCGCAACGGCATGGTGATCGAAGTCGTCCCCTTCGACACCCTCCTCATCGATTTCGCCCGCAAGGTCGGTGCCTCGATGATCGTGCGAGGCCTTCGCGCGGTGTCCGATTTCGACTACGAATTCCAGATGACCGGCATGAACTACCGCATGGCCCCGGACGTCGAAACGGTGTTCCTGATGGCCAGCGAGGGGCACCAGTTCATCGCCTCCCGCCTCGTCAAGGAGGTCGCCAGGCTGGGCGGCGATATCTCATCGTTCGTCCCCGCCCTGACCCTGGAACGCATCCTGAAGCGCATCCGGGGCTGAACCCGCCGGGCCGATTTCCGTCCCGGTCTTTTCCCATTACCGTCGAAGGAGGGCGTCATGCATCGCCGCACCCTGATTGCATCCAGCACAATGCTGGCCCTGGCCACATCCCTGGCCGCCGTCGCGCAAACCCCGGTGCCCGGCCAGATCGCCGACCCGCAGAACACCATCTTCCTCGACCTGAGGCAGGGGCGCGTGGTGATCAAACTGCTGCCGGACGTCGCCCCGCAGCACGTCGAGCGGATCAAGACGCTGGCCCGCCAGGGCTTCTACGATGGCACGCCCTTCCATCGCGTCATCGAAGGCTTCATGGCGCAAGGCGGCGATCCGACCGGCACCGGCGGCGGAGGCAGCAAACTGCCGAACCTGCCGCCGGAGTTCAGCCAGCGCCACTTCGTGCGCGGCGTCTGCGGCATGGCCCGCACCGCCGATCCCGGCAGCGCCAACAGTCAATTCTTCATCATGTTCGCCCCGGCGCCCTCGCTCGATGGCAAATACACCATCTGGGGCATGGTCACGAGCGGCATGGAGTACGTCGACCAGATCAAGCGAGGCGAAGGCGGCAGCGGGATGGTGTCCGATCCCGACCGCATCATCCACATGCGGGTCGCTGCGGACGTAAAGTAGCCGCACCGCCCGTCCCGATGGCCGGCGAGCCCAGGCGACACGCGGCAGCACAAAACAGGCCGGACATCCCCGGCCACGACGGACAGAAAGTCGACCACCAACCAGAAGGAGACACCGACATGAGCGACGCAACCCCAGCCCTCGACCCCGAGAACACCTTGTACCTGGACCTGAAACAAGGCCGCGTGGTGATCCAGCTTCTGCCGGACATCGCACCGATGCATGTGAAGCAGATCAAGACGCTGGTCCGCGAGGGCTTCTACGACGGCACGGTCTTCCACCGCGTCATCGAGGGCTTCATGGCCCAGGGCGGCGACCCGACCGGCACCGGCACCGGCGGCAGCAAGCTCGACAACATCCGCGCCGAGTTCGACGCCAAAGCCAAATTCCTCCGCGGCACCTGCGGCATGGCTCGGTCGCAAAGCCCGCACAGCGCGAACAGCCAATTCTTCATCATGTTCGAGCCAGCCAGCCACCTGAACGGCCAGTACACCATCTGGGGCCAGGTCATCGAGGGCATGGAGTTCGTCGACCAGCTCAAGCGCGGCAGCGGCGGCGGCGGCACGGTGACGGACCCCGACAAGATCGAGAAATTCTCGATAGCCGCCGACGCCGCCTGATCAACGACGTCGGACCGCGGCCATTGGCACCTATGGCCGCACAATGAAAACTGTCGATTGCCGCGGGTGACGCTTGACCCGCGGCTCCGCATGGCGTTCAAAGCGCGCCGGCGAGCCCGTAGCTCAGTTGGTAGAGCACGAGACTTTTAATCTTGGGGCCGTGGGTTCGAATCCCACCGGGCTCACCATGAACACCTCGGAAAGCCAGAATTTTATTTGCCGCGGCGGATGCGGATACCAATTTCCAGGATAAATGTCCGCGGGGTGTCCGCAATCTAATACCGGTCCACGTTGACACTGACGCTTCATTCCCGTCATGGGCTAGTACGTCATTATCAATACGGACTGACATAAATCGAGGTCGGTTCATGCGCATATTCGCTATCCTCCTGGCGGTCCTGTCCGTGATCGCACTCGCGGCTTGTGGCGGCTCAGACGACGGTTCGGAGCAGCCGCACCGCAACCAGTCCGGACCCTACATTGGCGGCGGTGCTGGAGTTGGATTCTAGAGCAACATCAGCCTGACTGATAGAATTTCTCGCCAAAACAATAAGATGGAGCGCGGCTGACCTTTCCGGTCAGCCTGAGAGCGCTCTAGAAGGCCTCCATGAAGTACATCATTCTCGCCGTATTGTTGGCTCTCATCGTGACCGCCACCGGTTGTGGCGGCCTGGCCAAACCGGCTCCGAGCAATGGTCCTCGCGGCTGGAACCCCACGGCGGGCGGTGGCGGCTAAATCGGTCTCACGCGAGGCCGGCCCCCCAAACAGGCGCGCCCCGGGTCAAAAAGCGCGCCCGCCCACGGCCATCCCCATTGCCCGTGGGCAAAGCCCCCACTGCCGTTGTCATCGAACGCCGGGCATATGCCTGTCATCCGCTCACCGAACAGGGGCGCTCACCGAACAGGGGCGCTCACCGAACAGGGGCGCTCACCGAACAGGAGCATCCGGACGCCAAACAGGCGCGCCCGGATCGAATGCGCGCCTGCTCGGATCAAGCAAATGCCCGTGGGCAAAACCACAGCCGGCAGGACCTGCGTAATCCCCCGATGTAACCCGGCGGTGACGGGTCGGAAACGGGTTGAAACAGCGGAGGCAGCCCCTCCAGGAACGGCCCCTGTTTTCGCCCCAGTGCGGGATACTCCCGGGG
>JAQGHW010000432.1 GCA_028291505.1 Rhodopila sp.
TGCGGACTTCCTCCGGTGTCAGGACGTCCGGCACGACGATGGCGCCGACGTCGTTGTATTCCTCGATCTGGGCCTTGGTGAGCATGGTTTCCTCCCTGCTTCGACGATCCTAGCAAGGTGGGGGGAGATGGTCGAGTTGCGGCCGGAGTTGGGCTGGGTCGCGGCATTTCGGTTGTATTTCGCCGGTCGGTTCGACTCGTCGTCGTGCAGGGGCCCACGAACTGTGCTATATATCACCCATGGACACCGTGTTGGCCGATGCATGGACGACGGATCGCTTCCTCGCCTGGGAAGACAAGCAGGAGGGGAAGCATGAATTCGACGGACAGCGCGTCATTCCAATGACCGGCGGCAGCGTTGCGCACCAACGCATCGTCTTCAATCTCTGCTTGTCACTAATGGGTTTGTTGGGCGAGAAGCCGCTGACGGTGTTGCATGAAATGCGCATTCGCATGGGGGTTGTCGTTCGGTATCCGGACGTCGTGCTGTGCAGCACGCCGCTCGACCAGACCACCCGCACGTTGACCGATGCGGTCGCGATTTTCGAGGTTCTGTCGGACGATACCGCGACCACTGACCGGGTGGACAAGCTGCTCGACTATGCCACGCTGCCGTCGCTGCGGTGCTATGTGCTGCTGGAGCAGACCGCTATCGCCGCGACCTTGTTCCAACGTGTGCCGGGTGGGGTCTGGGTCGCGAGTGCTCATACAGGGGGAACGCTCGCCCTGGCCGGCCCGGACATCGCTTTGTCGCTGCCGGAGCTTTATCGGGGCCTGAGTTTCCCGGCATAAGCGACGGGCAAGCCGGGTGACCGGTCACACCGGAAGGTGATAGGATCGCGCCGAACCTGGAAAGGACCACCAATGCCGGCGCATTTCGACCTGCTGATCCGCAACGGCACCTGCGTGCTGCCGTGGGGGTCGGAGGATACTGATGTCGGCGTTCGGGACGGTCGCATCGCGGCGCTGGGCTTGGGTGCGGACGCCACCGCCGACAAGGTGCTGGATGCCACCGGCCTGCACGTCCTGCCCGGCCTGATCGACCCGCACGTCCACCTGCGCGACCCCGGCGACAAGGCGGTCGAGACCATCCCCACCGGCACCAGGGGCGCGGTCCTCGGCGGTTTGGCCGCGGTGTTCGACATGCCCAACACCAGCCCGTCCATTACAGATGCCGAACGCCTGACCTGGAAGCAGGACTATGTCGAGGATGTGGCCTGGTGCGACATGGGGCTTTATGTCGGCGGGACGAAGACGAACACGCCGTCGCTGGCCTCGCTGGAGCTCGGGCGTGGCGTCTGCGGGGTGAAGATCTTTGCCGGCAGTTCGACCGGCGATCTGATGATCGAGGACGATGAGCACCTGGAAAAAGCCATGCTGTCCGGCCGGCGGCGCATCGCGTTCCACAGCGAGGACGAATACCGGCTGCAGGAACGCAAGCCGATGTTCAAGTCGGGCGATCCTTACGCCAACCACATGGTCTGGCGGGATGAGGAGTGTGCGTTCCTGGGGACTCGGCGGCTGATGGCGCTGGCGCGGAAGACCGGGCGGGCGGCGCACATCCTGCATGTCTCGACGGCGCAGGAGTTTGAATATCTGAAGGATTTTCGCGACATCGCGACGTGCGAGGTGCTGGTCAACCATCTGACCCAGGTGGCGCCCGACTGCTACGAGAGGCTGGAAGGGTTTGGCGTCATGAACCCGCCGATCCGTGGGCAGGCACACATGGATGCGGCCTGGAAGGCAATCAACGACGGCACGGTGGATACCATTGGGTCCGACCACGCGCCGCATCCGCGCGACAAGAAGCTGCTGCCGTGGCCGGATTGTCCCGCCGGCCTGACCGGTGTGCAGACGCTGGTGCCGATCATGTTGGACCACGTGAACGCCGGCCGCCTGTCGCTGGCTCGTATGGTCGATCTCATGTGTGCGGGGCCGGCTCGGGTTTATGGCGTTGTGGCCAAAGGGCGGTTGGCGGCCGGGTATGATGGCGACTTCACGCTGGTGGACATGAAGCGCCAGCGGCGGATCGAGGAGTCCTGGATTGCCGCGCCGTGCGGATGGACGCCGTTCGCGGGGATGCAGGTGACCGGGTGGCCGGTGGCGACGATCGTTCGCGGCCAGATCGTGATGCGCGATGACGAGGTCCTGGGTGCGCCGTCGGGGCGGTTGGTGAAATTCTCCGGGTGAGTCCGGATCTGCTGATCGTTGGCGGCGGCCCGGCCGGGATCGGTGCGGCGGTGGAGGCGGCGGCTGGTGGCCTGTCCGTCATGCTGCTGGACGAGAACGGCGCCCCCGGTGGCCGCATCTGGCAGGCGTTGGAAACTCGGGGAGCGCGTGATCCGGACGAGGTGGCTGCCCTGGCGCTGATCCAGCGCTTTCGGGGCAGTTCGGTGCAGGCTTTTTGGAACGCCACGGTCTGGGCGATCGAGGCTGATGGGCAGGTGTTCTGGTCCGACGCCGATGGCGCGCATTCGGTATTTGCCCGGAATGTGTTGCTGGCGACCGGCACGACCGAACGGCCGTTGCCGATACCGGGCTGGACGCTGCCGGGGGTGATGACCGTGGGTGCGGCGCAGATCGCGCTGAAGACGGGGGGATTGGTGCCTGACCGGGGCGTTTGGCTGGCGGGGCAAGGGCCGTTGCTGCTGCTCTATGCCACGCAGGTACTGGATGCGGGTGGGCGGATCGCCGGGGTCATCGATCTGTCCGACGGGTTTGCTCCGTTGCGGGCCATGCGACATGTTTCGCTGCCGGCATTGGCGGAGATCCGCAGGGGCCTGGCCTGGCGGCGGCGGTTGTCCGCGGCAGGGGTGCGGTGGATCGCGGCATCGGATGTGCGGGCGGATGGTGACCCCGGGCTGCACAGCGTTTCCTTCCGGACTCGTGATGGATGGAAAACCGAAGACGCGGACCTGCTGCTTCTGCACGATGGCGTCATTCCGTCGGTGCAGATATCCCGAGCGATCGGGTGTCAGCACGTGTGGAGCGAGGCGCAGCGGTGCTGGCATCCGGTGGTCGATCATTGGGGGCGCACATCGGTGCCTGGCATCCTGGTCGCGGGTGATGGCGCGGGTATCGGCGGCGCCGCGGCGGCGGTGCTGTCCGGACGGATCGCGGCTGTGGGACTGCTCGGTGGCGATGCTTCCGCCTTGCGCGCCGAGCGGGCGCGTTGCCTGGCGGTGCGGCCGTTGCTGGACACGCTGTTCGCGCCTCGACCGATGCGGCTGGACGATGCGACGTTGGTGTGCCGGTGCGAGGAAGTCACCGCCGGCGCGGTACGCCAGGCGGTTCGGGGGGGATGTCAGGGGATGAACCAGCTCAAGGCGTACACGCGGTGCGGCATGGGGCCTTGCCAGGGCCGCATGTGCGGACCCGTTACGATCGAGGTACTGGCCGAGGCGCGCGGCGTTCCGGTTTCTTCGGTCGAACCGTTGCGCACTCGATTCCCTACCAAGCCGGTCAGCGTTGGGAATTTGACCAGTCTCTGACCCCTCGGGTCTTGGCATTCGGCGTCCGGCGGGAAACAATGCGGGAAATGCATGAGGAAACGCCGGCATGAGCACGACCATGACCCCTGGGGCGACCCAAAGCCAGTATCTGCCCGTCCGCGACGAGTGGCTCGCGCGCCGGAAGGAGCCGATTCTCGAACCGGAACTGCCGATCGTCGATCCGCACCATCATCTGTGGGAGCGGCCGGATTGGCTGTACATGCTCGACGACCTGCTGGCGGATACCAATAGCGGCCACAACATTGTGGCGACGGTGTTTGTGCAGTGCCGGTCGATGCATCGTGCCGGCGGTCCCGAGGCGTTCAAGCCGGTGGGCGAGACCGAGTTCGTCAACGGGGTCGCCGCGATGAGCGCTTCCGGTGGCTACGGTCCGGCCAAGATCTGTGCCGGCATTGTTGGCCACGTCGATCTGCGCAACGGGGAAAAATCGCGTGATGTGCTGGAGGCGCATTTGCGCGCGGGCGGGGACCGGTTTCGCGGCATCCGCCACATCACGACGTACGACCCCGATCCAACCTTGATGAACCCGGCTTACACGCCGCCGCCTCGGCTGATGTACGACGAGACGTTTCGCAAGGGGTTTGCCTGCCTGGCACCGCTTAATCTGTCGTTCGATGCGTGGCTGTATCATCCACAGATCGCCGATGCGACCGCTCTGGCACAGGCATTTCCGGGCACGCCGATCTGTTTGAACCATGTGGGCGGACCGCTGGCGATTGGTTCTTATGAGGGCAAGCGCGCCGAGGTTTTTGCCGAGTGGACAAAGTCGATCCGAGCGCTGGCGGCTTGCCCGAATGTGGTGGTGAAACTTGGCGGGATGGCGATGAAGATCAATGGGTGGGATTTCCATACCAAGGCGGAACCTCCGTCTTCGGAAGAGTTGGCCGCTGCTTGGAAACCTTATGTCGAGACCTGCATCGAGGCGTTTGGTGCCGCCCGCTGCATGTTTGAGAGCAACTTCCCGGTGGACAAGGGTTCGTATGGTTACGCCGCCTTTTGGAACGCTTGCAAGATACTGGCGAAGGGCGCTTCCGCTGCGGAAAAGACCGCTTTGTTCAGCGGCACGGCGGCACGCTTCTATCGGCTGGAAATTTAACGGAGCGGATCACAATGCAAACTCTGAAAATCGGCGACGTTACGATTACCAGCATCATTGAGCGGGATGGTCCCTGGCGCAAACCCGGCGATATGTTCCCGGCGTATGATCCCGAGGTTGGGGCGCGGCATTTAAGGACGCTCGATCCGGAGGTGTTCGATCCGGCGTCCGGCATGATGTATATTACCTACCAGACGTTTGTCGTTCGCACGCCGCATCATACGATTCTGGTGGATACCTGCACCGGCGAGGACAAGGGGTATCCGGCCCCGATGGATTTCCCGAAGCAGCGGTATCTGGACGAATTCAAGGCGGCGGGGCTGTCGTTCGACAAGATCGATTACGTGTTCTGCACCCATCTGCACATTGACCATTGCGGTTGGAACACGGTGCTGCGCGATGGACGGTGGGTGCCGACTTTCCCGAAGGCGAAATATGTTTTCCACAAACGGGAGTATGCCGCGTGGGAACAGGCGACGAAGGAGGGCAAGGAGCCGCCGGGGAACGTTTGGCGCTTCAACTGCGAGCCGATCGTCGAGGCGGGGCAGGCTTTGCTGGTGGATGATGACTATACGCTTGACGATACGGTTTGGCTGACGCCGACACCGGGGCACTCGCCGTGCCATTGTTGCGTGAACATCAAATCGGGCGGGCAACGTGCGGTGGTGACGGGGGACCTGATGCACCATGCGCTGCAATGCCGCGAACCAAGCTGGTCGACGATCTTCGATTGGGATGCGAAGGAGGCGGCGTTGTCGCGGCGGCGGTTCCTGGGGGATGTCGCGGGAACCGGAACGTTCGTGCTGCCGATCCATTTTCCCAGTCCGACCGTGGGGCTGGTGGAGGCGATGGGGAAGGCGTTCGATTATAAGTATGTGAGGTAAAACTGTCGCATTGTGTCACCGGCCTTGGTCCGATCCCAACGCTTGACTCCCAAGCGTTGGGTGAATCGGCCCACCAAATCAAAGGCTAGTGGATAAATATGACGGTTCTTTCCGTCAGATTTTGTCCACTAGGTCCGGTGACCCGCGACTTTGTCGCATCAACCGCCGTAAGACGTGGATGACCGGGCCGAACCCGGCCATCACACAAACGAAACGCCGGGCCCCCAACCCTTCTACCGCTCCGGCCGAAAGCCCAGAATTCGGGCGAACCGATCGGAGTAGACTTCCCAGACCTCGGGGTTCAGCAGCCTTGGGGGCTTCTTGCCGTCCAGGATCTCCAGCATCTGTTCGGCGGCGATCCTGGCGATATTGTGCCGCGACTGGCGAGTGATCCCGGCGGTGTGCGGGCTTACCAGGACGTTGTCGAATTGCAGCAACGGGTGGTCCGACGGGGGTGGCTCGTCTTCCCAGACATCCAGGCCGGCACCGGTAATCTGCTTCGCGGTCAATGCCGCTGCCAGTGCGGTTTCGTCGTGGATCCCGCCTCGCGCGGTCGTAATGAAATAGGCGTGCGGCTGCATCATCGCGAACTGTGCAGCACCCATCATCCCTCGGGTCTCGGCGGTGTGCGGGCAGTTGACCGAGACGTAATCGGCGTGGCGGAGCAGTTCCTCCAAGGTGGTGACTTTTTCGGCACCTTTCGCGGCGATCTGTTCGGCGGTCTGGTACGGATCGTACGCAAGCACCCGCATCTGGAACAGGCCACGGCACAGCTCGGTAACCCGGCTGCCGACATGGCCGAGGCCGATGATCCCGATCGTGCGGCCCTGGATGTCGTCACCCATGAAGTCCTGCCGCCGATACGCGACGCCGCTGCGCATGGCGTGGTCGGACATGACGATGCGCTTCGATAACGTCAGCATCATCGCCATGACGTGTTCCGCGACACCTTCTTTGTTGCCGCCGGCCTGGTTCACCACCGCGACTCCGGCGGCGGTGGCGTCGGTCAGGCTGACCGTGTCGAAGCCGGCGCCGTTGGTGGACAGCACCAGCAGGTTCGGGCATCGGTTCAGCAACGGTGTGTAGCCTTGCAGCTTCATTGCCAGTTCTTGCCTGCTGCTGCCGATCTGGTAGGCGTGGGCGTGCGCCAGGATCGGCTCGACTTCGGAGTCAGGTGATTCGTTCACCAGTTTGTCCACCTGAATGTCCGGCCGCTTCGCCAGGATATCGAGGTAGACCTGGGCCGAGACGTTGTTCACGTAGAAAACCCGCTTGGTATTCGGCGCCATCGTTGGCCTTTCATGGGACAATCAGGATCCAGCAGTTAGCCCAATGTCGTGTTGATGGGCAAATTCATGGTCGTGCCCGCGGCCGAGGCCGTCAGTCTGAAGCTGGCCGTTCGTTGCGCTCGATCCAATTCGACACAAGCATCAGCGACTGATTGATCACCTGATGCATATCCAGATACTGGTATGTGCCGCAACGGCCGATGAAGGTAATGTTGCCGAGTCCAGCGGCCAAAGTCTTATATTTACTGTAGACCGCCTGATACCGCCCGTCCGACGTCTTCACCGGGTAGTACCGTTCGTGGTTGTTCTCCGTGTAGTCGCAAGGTTCCTCTCGCGTGATGGTCTTGTTGGGGCCCGGTTCGGCAACGTGACAGGGCAGCCGGGACCAGTCGGTCTCACGCGTCAATGGGCCGCTGTCGGTGAAGTTGATGGTTGCCGCGCTGCCTCGCCCGGACTGGAATGGGGCGGTGTGGTGGTGGAAGCGGATGGACCGATATGGCAGGGGTCCGAACCGGTAATCAAAGAACGCGTCGATCGGCATGCTGTTGAAACAATGCGCGCGATCCGAAAGCATTGTGGGGTCGAACGGCTGGTTCAGGGTCACGCGGATGCGCGGGTGATCGAGGATGTTCTCGAAAATACGCGTATAGCCGAAGCGCGGCATCATCTGGCACGTATCGCCTGGAAAATACCGATCCTCATCATCATCGCGGATTGGGATCCGCTTTACGACCGAGGCGTCCAGGTCCTCGAGTTCGAGGTCCCACATCTTCTTCGTGTAAGGGCGAAAGAAAAGATCGGTCAGCAGCACGCCAATATTGGCGGTCAGATATTCCGCGGCATTGGCCGGCTTTGAGATGTCGAGGGCCTGGCTCCGCAGAAAGGCCTGGACTGAATCCCGGTCGTTCAAAGCAAGGCCGAAGACTTCATTTATCGTTTTGCGATTGACCGGCAGTCCCACGCAACGGCCGTCCGGCAAGAGGGCCTGAACCCGATGCTCATACGGGACGAATTCTCCGAAGCGCACAAGCCAGTCTACGACTTTTTGGTTGCTTGTGTGGAACAGGTGGGGTCCGTAGCGGTGGACGCGAATGCCGTTTGGGTCGACCTCGTCAAATGCGTTGCCGCCAATGTGGGGACGCTGGTCGATCATGTCGACGTGCCAGCCGGCCTCGGCCAGTTCACGGGCGAAGGTGGCTCCCGCAAAGCCACATCCGACGATCAGAATGCGGGTCATTGGGCGGCTTTCTATCGGGTTCGTCGTCTCGTCGCAATAAGTTACCGCGAGGGCTCCGCCCTCGACCCGCCAAGGGCTCAGCCCTTGGAACCGGAACGGCGGGAGAAGTTGGTGCCGACTGAACTGAAGAAGGAGAACAACGCGTCGCCGGCGATCACGCCGCCAGCGAATACCTCCATGATGGAGCGGCCGCCGGGGCCGCGCACGGACAGCCAGAGGTGGCGGCAAGCGATGCCGATCAGCACTGCCCAGCCGGCCAGCGGGGCGGCGATCAGCAGGCCGGTGGCGAACAGCACACCCATCTGGCGACGCTGGCCGCCTAGCAATTGCATCAATGCGCCGGGGATCGCCCAGAGCAGCATGGACTGCGCGGCCGGCCCGGTGATGCCGGTCTTGATCGTCGTGGCGTAGACGCGGTCGACCGGTGGGATCAGGTTCTGCGCGAAATACCCCTGCCAGGTCAGGCCGACAACCACGATCGCCACCACGAAGGCGGCCATCGCGGCATAGAGTTGCTGGCGGCGGCCATCGGCTTCGAACGCGGGGCCGTGGCCGGCTCGCAGCATGAAGCCAGCCTTCAGGTCGTAGCCCATATCCGCGAACGCCGGGCCGGTGGCAGCGGAAAACCCGACCAGCAGGGCCAGCGCCGGCACCGGAAAGCCGATCAGTACGCCCACCAGCAGCGTGATCAGCGCGACCGCAAAGGCGGGGAACCAGCCGGAATGCATCGCTGCCAGGCCGACGATCAACTCATGCACGAAGGCAGCGAAGGCGGCGTAGAGCATGAATGCGATCAGCATGCCGAGCGACAGGTCGCTGCTCAGGCCGCCGCCCAGCGCAATGCCGACAGCGATGACCAGATAGCCGATGAAGCCTAGGCCCAAGGTGCCGCCGACGCTTTTCGCCGTGGTTTCGGCGGCGGGGTCACGCCGGCAGATGACGACGCCGACCTGCAGCAGAGCCATCAGGCCGGCACCGATCATGAAGCCATGCGGCACCAGCGCGGCGTTCAGGTCTCCACCGGGGAAGACGGACTGAAACGCGGGGCCGGAGAACAGGATCTTGGAGTAGCCGCGCAACAGCAGCCCGATGCCGAACATCGCCAGCGCCCACACATTGCCGATGAAGGCGATGCCGAACGCCGACATCGGGATGCCCCACCAGGCTCCGATCGCGCCGACGCCGATGCCAAAACCGAGCACCGCGGCTTTGCGGCCGCCTTCGTCGCCGGCGCGGATTGCCTCGGCGGCCGCTACACCGGGCGGCCAGGCGCCGGCGGCGGGGAAGACCTTGCTGTCGAACATGCGATACAGCAGGAAGCCGTCGAGCAGCATCGCAACGGCGACGCCCGCGAACATCGGCAGGATCAGGTCGGGACGGCCCAGCACGAACGGAATGCCGATCGGCAACAGCAGGCTGTTGGCCGCGCCGAAGGTCGCCGCCGAGATCGCGCTTTGGGCCAGGTTCTGCACATGGATGGACCGGTAGCGACGGAACAGGCTGAACGGGATCCGCGCCAGGGCGATCGCCACCATCGCGCCGACCATCGAGGTATTGGGCGTCACGCCCAGCGAGGTCAGCAACTGCATCCCGATGATCGCGCCGAACACCGACAGCACCACGACCAGTATCAGGGTCGCGGGTTCGAACAGCTTCGGGTGGGTCTCGATGTCCTCACTCATGACAGCATCAGATCGATAGCGTGGGCGACCAGGCGGCGCGACACCAGCACCGGATGTCCGGAGGCTTGCTTGACGACCTGCCGCATCGCCTCCGAGTAGCCGATGCAGTGCATCACGATCATATCGGTGTCCGCCAGTTCGGCACCGGCTTTTCGCAAGCCCGCCTCGGGATCCGCCAGATAGGGCGAGGCACCGGCGGCCTTGGTCGCCATGCCGGGAATGCCGTGGAATTCCTCGATCTGCGCCGCATTCGGCAGCAGGATGCCAATCCGTTCGGCGCCGTATGCCAGGCCCTGGACGAAATGATCGACGGTATGCTGAGGCTCGATGAACGGTGTCCGCAAGCTGAAGCGGGTGAACTGCCCGGTGCACAGGAGCACCAGCAGGTCGAAGCCACCGGCGTCCAGTTCGGCGAGGATCGCGTGCAGCCGCCGATCGATCGCCGGTTTGCCCAGCAGTACCTCCCGCCCGTCGCGCAGGCGGGACACCAGGCGTTCCTCGCCGGGTCGAGGCGCCAGGTCGGCGATCGCTGCATCGTCCAGTCCGTCCAGCGCGCCGCGCTCCGTGACGGCCAACGGCGTGCGGGTTTCGGCGAGGATATCGGGCAGCACGTCGCTGCGCGGCGACTGGCCGATGGTGACGAAGGCGACGCGCGGGGGCATGGGCGGTGGCTCCGGTTCAGGTGGGACGCAGCGGCCTTGTCTGGGGCAAGATACGGGCCAAGCGCGAGTATGGAGGCCACGGCAAGCCGCGGGTAGCGAAGGACTATACCAGGTCGTTGCATGAATGCACTGGGGACGCGGGCCGGGCGATTCAATCCAGTCAGCCGGATTTTCAGGCGTTCAAGCAGGTCTGGGTGACGTGTGCCAACCA
>JAQGHW010000433.1 GCA_028291505.1 Rhodopila sp.
TCCTGCCATTGCCGGTCCGTCATATAAGAGCTGTGCGGATCGAGCCCGGTCAGCATCCCGTTCAGCGCATTCTCCATCAGCACGCGATCGGGAATCGGCTCGACATAGTCGGCGCGGACGCGATCCAGTACGTTGTTGAACAGGGTGAGCAACCGATACGTCTGTTGCTGGTCGGTCCCCTGGGCGGCGGCCGGGAACATGCCGCCATTCGACGCAACAGCGCAGCCGGCCGCGAAGCTGGTTCCCACCAGCAGGGCGACTCCGATCTTCGTGATTTTCATCGAGCCACCATGATGTTTTGACTATCAACCCGCGATTACATCGGCACGCGGGATTTCCACCGCGTGACCGCAGACTTACATCGTGGCCATGTGCAATCAGGAAGTCCAGTGTGACGGCGCATCGGCCGGTGAGTAGGCGATCGCGGATCGCCCTGGTAAGCTGGTTGCCACGTCACCCAAGTGCCGCAAACGGAGGAACCGCTCATGGATCTGGGACTGCAAGGCAAGAAAGCCATCGTCTGCGCCGCCAGCAAGGGGCTCGGCAGGGCCTGCGCGATTTCCCTGGCACGGGAGGGCGTCGAACTGGTGATTACCGCCCGCACCGCCTCCACGCTGGAGGAAACCGCAGCGGAAATCCGCCAGATGACCGGCGTGAAGGTCACCGCCGTTGCCGGCGACATCACGTCGGAGGAAGGCCGCGCCGCGGCACTCAAAGCCTGCCCTTCGCCCGATATCCTGGTGAACAACAACGGCGGCCCGCCGCGTGGCGATTTCCGTGACTGGGACCGCGAGACCTGGATCAAGGCAGTCGATGCCAACATGCTGGCGCCGATCTTCCTGATCAAGGCGGTGGTCGACGGCATGATCGAGCGGAAGTTCGGCCGCATCGTCAACATCACCTCGGGCTCCGTGAAGTCGCCGATCCCTGAACTGGGCATGAGCAACGCCGCCCGTGCCGGTCTTACCGGCTTCGTCGCCGGCCTCGCCCGTCAGGTCGCGCACCACAACGTGGTGATCAACAATATCCTGCCCGGGCCGTTCCTGACCGACCGCCTGCGTGGCGGCTTCCAGGAGGCCGCGCGCAAGACCAACCGGCCGGTGGACGAACTGGTCCAAGAACGTCTGTCCAAGACCCCGGCAGGCCGCGCCGGCGACCCAGCCGAGTTTGGTGACGCCTGTGCCTTCCTGTGTTCCGCCAAGGTCGGCTTCATCGTCGGCCAGAACCTGCTGCTCGACGGCGGTGCGTTCAATTCTTCCAGCACCTGAGACACGGCCGCCCGCGGCGCTGCCCGTTCCTGTCGTCATGGAAGGGGCAGCCGGGGTGGTTACAGTAGCGTATATTGCGAGCGCTGCCGGTCGGCGAGCAAGGGTAGAGCCTCGCCCAGAATGAGCGTCCGGAAGTGCTCGCTGGCCTGGTGTGCGGCAAAGGCGGCTTCATCGGCGAACAGTTCGTAGAACAGGAACTGTGCCGTGTCCTCCTTGCCGCGCGCGATCTGAAACAATTTGATCCCGGGTTCGGCCTGCGCCTGGGGTAAGAAACGATCGAGGATGTCCGCGATCCTGCCCTCCTGGCCTGGCGCCACCTGCCAGCGCGCGACAACCAGAAGGTCACCCCGAGCGTGTTGATATAGTTCGGCTTTTTGCATGGTTCGGTCTCCTGATGAAGTCGATGCATCCGTGCCGTGTCGGATACCGGGTGTTGTTCGGTAGACAGGGCATGGTCGGCGTCAGCGAGCGTCAGTCGAAACGTTGGTGCGGGCTGAGGGTCGTGAAAACCAAACTTCCGCATTTGTCTTCGGCTGGTCATCAGTATCGGCGGCGAGGGGAGATATGTCAGCCGAGATCAGTTCGGCCCGGCCCGAAGTTGTCAGTCCCTATACTGACGATGGTGGATATCCAGTTGATTTCTGCCCGGCTGCGTCT
This sequence comes from Rhodopila sp., assembly GCA_028291505.1. GTDB lineage: Bacteria > Pseudomonadota > Alphaproteobacteria > Acetobacterales > Acetobacteraceae > Rhodopila. The sequence goes on from JAQGHW010000433.1 coordinate 1,926, forward strand.
CGGGTTGGGCGCGGGGGGTTGGGATTTATGCAGCACGGCGGGTCCGGTTCCGATGCAGATGCACCGCGCAGGGCAGCGACGTCCGAAACTTGTCCCTCGGGCCCGAAACGGCGCACACGGCATACGGTGGTTGACTCTGGAATTTATCTGACCTAGGTCAGATAATATGCAGTATGATCCTGTGGGTCGCTTTCGTCGCTTTGCTCGTGCCGTCACCATGGAAGTCGGTGCGCTGGACACGTCCTTCCTTGGCCGGGGCCGGCCGCTCGGGGCCGCACGTGTCCTGAACGCGATTGGCATGGGGCGCACGGATGTGGCCGAAATCCGCGAATATCTCGGGCTTGATTCCGGCCTGATGAGCCGCCTGCTCCGGAGTTTGGAGGAGGAAGGCCTTGTCCGAACCACGCCGCATCCTGGTGATGGCCGTCGCCGGGTTGCCATCTTCACCGAGGCGGGCCAGCGTGAATTCCAAGCCTACGAGGAACTTTCCAACGCAAGGGCATCCGCGCTGCTGGACCGCTTCCCGCGTTCGGATGAACTCCTTCATGCCATGGACGTGGTCGCTTCGGCGCTGGGCCGGGACCGGATCGCGATACAGGAAGCCGACCCGGGGGACGATGCCGCTCGCTATTGCCTTGGCGAATATTATGCCGAACTCAGGCGCCGGTTTGAAAAGGGGTTCGACGTGGCGCTTTCCCGCGATCCGGACGCGGTGGACATGGTTCGGCCCCGCGGGGTGTTTCTTCTGGCGATGTCGGACGGCCTGCCGGTCGGTTGTGTGGGCCTGAAGGGAACCGGTGGGGAAGTGGCGGAAATCAAGCGGCTTTGGATATGCCCGACAGCGCGCGGCTTCGGTGTTGCCAGGCGTTTGATGCACGCCGCCGAGACCGTGGCACGCGAACTGTCGGTGAAGACGTTACGCCTCGATACCAACAGCGCATTGACCGAGGCGCTGAAGCTTTACCGCACGTCAGGCTGGATCGAAATCGACCGGTTCAACGAAGACCCGTATCCGGACCATTTTTTCGAGAAGCATCTCTGACCGCGGCATAACTGCCCGAGTGCCCGCTTGCGCGGTCCGCGTTTTGAAAGCGGTCGGATCGCAATCTACCCCACAGTGGGTGTGTGCAGAATTCAAGGGAAGTGCACCAAAGCAGGAGCATTGAAACCAAAAGGCTTTTCTGGTGCACGAATTTGGTACAAAAGCGTTTCGCGGAACCATAGATGCAGGAGGGGAAAATTATCAACATTGGGGTCAGTATCGTATTAAACCTACTTGGTGCAACGCTCATCATCGTGATAATGCGCGTCGTGTATCGTGATCCAAGCTTCTTCGGAAGCCCAACCGTTCTTCTCGTGGGTGCGGTGCTTTGCTTTTTCTTCGCCAATTTGGACAGGATAGAGACGCTCAAAGCGGGTTCAAGCGGATTCGAGGCGAAGACGAGAGAAGTCCAAGCCGTCGTTGATGAAGCGAAAGCTACGGTGGCTTCTCTTCGCGAACTTGCGGTCACGACTGCATCTTTTCAGGTGGATTTGCTTGCCGCTGCTGGCCGCTTTGGCGGCGGAGGAACCGCTGCCCGAAAAGATGGGCAGAAGGCTCATCTGCTCGAGCGATTGAAGGGACTCGGTCTCACTGACGAGCAGTTGGCCGAAATTGACCGACCAGATCGGGAATGGGTTCTGTTTGATTACACGATAGCCGTCCTTCAGCCCTTGAACGTTTCTAACGACCCGCAGAAAGCAAAGGCATATGCAAGCGCATTCACCAAAGGAGGCGGACTTACACCAGCAGAATGCGAAAATCTATTGAACGAATTCCACGTCGATGATGATAACACGAAGGGGCTGTTGAAGGATTATCAATATTATTACGACACAGGCAAGCGGAGACGACCGGACGTTTGGCGGAATCGTGACAACCACTAGGTCTGAATTGTCGTCCAACAAAGGGTAAGTTTCTGGACACACAAAATGCCCCTTGAAAACAAGAGCTTGCGAGTCCCGAAAATTAGTCTAATAATGGGCGTATGAAATACGGCTACGCCCGCTTTGAGGTAATGTGTTGCTTCGTCTTCCTGTTTCTATTCTTCGCCGTCCGGGGCCCATGGAGTATCGACTCAGTGCGCCGCCAGACCGTAACGATCTAACGCCGGCGCATCCAACCTCAGTCCGGCATATCGAACAATTCGCACCACCCATGCGGACTGACATCCCCCAGGACCACCTGGCACGAAGCCGGCCGGCGGAAGAACGTGCATGCTTCGCAACTCATCCCACCACGAGGCGAGTCCTGATACTTCGCCACAGCCAGTGAAACCTTCGGCGGCGTCTGCGCGGCGGCGCGATGCGCCACGCAAACCGCCGCCGCCATTAGCAGCCGACGGGAAACAGTGTTACCCCGCCTTGCTGACATACCCGTATCGCAGATTGCTCCGTCCCGGCCCATTTGCCTGGTAATCCGCCTTGATGGCAGCGAAACGATCCTGCCCTACCAGTGACGCATGCTGCTCAAGCCCATACAGCCGGGTCGTATTGCCGCTGAAGATCGCCGTCTTGATCGCACCGTCCGCCGCACCCAACGGCTTGAATCCATGCTTCTTCTGCATGTATTCGGGAATTTCGATCCGGCGCAGCCCCTCGATCTGCCATTGCGGCGCACCGGTCCACACCGCGTCGGTCCCCCACACGACGTGGTCCGAACCGAGACCCTTCATCAGGATCCCCATCAACGCCGCCGCCAGCCTGGGCTCCGCCACCGATGTCCAGGCGAACAGCTGACCGACGTCGCCATAGACGTTGTTCACGCCGTACTTCTCCGGAATCTCCGCCAGATCGCTGACCCATGAACTCCGCCCGGTCGTATCGAACTCCGCCATCCCGTCCGCCGGATTGCCGCCCACCCAGCGATACGCCGAGTGGTAGACGAGGAAATTCAGTTGAGGAAAGTCTTTCGCGGCGCGGCCAATGTCGGAAACATCGGCGTAGGGCCGCAGCCGGGGAAACTTCGCCTCCACCGCCGGCGCGAACAACCCTTTATGGATGCACACGTTCCGGATGCCGGTTTTGGCGATCTTCTCATAGAACGGATACATCAGCTTCTGATCGTCGGCGTGCCACGGAAAGTTCGCCAGTTCCTTGTGCGTGTTATCGCCAACGGTGTAGCCCTTCCACGAGTCAGGCTTGAAACGTTCGATCGCCTCGTCGACCTTCTCCAGCCATCCCGGCTGTCCCGGCGTGAAGGTGAAGTGCGCCATCATCCGCTTGGAACCGGCTTTCTGGTTCACCATCTCGCGCGTCTTGAACACCTGTTCCTGCGGGATGAACCAATCCTCCGGAACGTCCGACGGTGAATTCGACAGCAGCGCGATCTTGGTGTCGCTGTCCATATAGATTTCTTTGACGTAATTACCGTATTTCAGATCGTCGATCGTTTGTTCCTTGGCCGACAGTTCCTTGTTCCAGCCAAACTGGCCCACCGCCTCCCGGCCCGCCACAAAACCCATCAACCGAGTGTCGTCACGCAGGAAATGCGTGTGCCCATCAATGATCATCTGCCCGGACAATGCGTCCGCGCGCGCCGCGGCAAGTTCCGGCGTCGCCGCTTCGGCCTCGGTCACGTCGAAGATATTGCCAAAAACCTGGTTGATCGCGACGAATGAGGCCGCCATGCCCGCGGCGGTCTGGAAGAACTGCCGGCGGGACGTCCCCTGCCGTTTCGCCAGACGATCGCTTATGTCCGTCAGTCGCGCCTCTACCTCGCGTTGCCGGGCAGATTGCGGAACCGGCTCAAACTCATCGCTCGACACGATCTGCGTCGGCACCGGGGAGGGAAACGATGAGGTCTCCGCCGGCAGCAGCCCGCTGATCATTGCGTCAGTGAGATACTTCATGAAACACCCCCTGCGGGCGACCTTGGCGGCACCCTTACGCCGACATTAACATCCCGCGCGTCCGTTGTCATCGCGCTGGCCTGCCCGCCCCCGCAATCCCGTTCGACCGGGAACACACGCCAAACGTTCAGCATCAGCCCGCTGGTCAGGCGCATCGGCGACCGGACGTGCGGAACGGGCGCGGGCACCCGCAGGTGGGCCGATGCCCGCGCTCAGGCCCCATCGTTCGGGGCGCCCGCCAGCATGAACCCGTCCAGGCAGCGAAACGCCTGATACGGCACCATGTGCCCGCTGCCGGAACCTTGCGGCACCGGCAGCACAGCTGCCTGCATCCAGGCGGCGGTAACGATCCCCGCATGCAGCGAAATCCCGGTGGACATGTCGATGAACGACACCCCGCAGCGGATCGGTGGCCCACCGGCAGCGCCAGCCGCCAGCCGCAACAGGACATTGCGCGCCGCCGGCGTCTTCAGGTCCAGCACCAGGCTGCGCTTTCCGCGGTTGACCGAGGCGAAATTGGCACTCTGCCCATCCGGGCCATGCGGCGGCCAACCGCGGTTCTCGTCGCCACCCGGGCCTTCGACCTTGATCACGTCCGCGCCAAAATCGGCCAGCAATTGCCCGCAATGCGGGCCCGCCAGCACACGGCTCAAATCGACCACGCGGACGCGATCCAACACTTTCATTTGGCGGTTTCCTCCGTTTATGGCCAAACCTTGCCGCGAAGAGGCATCCAGGAGAACCCAGATGAGCGAAGCGGTAGAACGGGCACACGAAACGATCGACGAGCATGCCAGTCACTCGGACCCCTGGGCGCGCGGTGTGGCGGTGCTGGTATCCGTTCTTGCCGCCGTGCTGGCGATGACTGAGATCGGCGGCAAGGCGGCCCAGAACGCCTACCTGACACACCATGTGGCGCTATCGAACGACTGGGCCTTCTACCAGGCCAAGAATCTTCGCTCCGTGGTGCGGACCTCGGAGGCCGATCTGTTGGCCAGCCTGCCCAATGCCGCGGACCCGGCGGTCCAGACCCGGATCCAGGAAGCAAAGGAATACGCCGACCGCATGCGTGACGACCCCAAAGGCGGCGAGGGCATGAAACAGCTCGCGGTCACGGCGCAACAGCAGGAAGCCGCCCGAGATGAGGCGGAGCATCGCTACCACGGTTACGAATACGCCGTGGGCGCTTTAGAGATCGCCATCGTCCTGGCATCGGTCTCGATCGTGACGCGAATCCGAGCGCTGACCTATGGCGCGGCCGGTATCGGGGCCATCGCCGCTGCCGCGTCGCTCGGTATTGCCACGAACTTGTTTTGATTCACTTGACTTCCCGGGGCAGAAATCGTTCTTTGGTCACATTCCCGTGAAGGTGACCCCGTTATGCGAAAGACGTTCGCACCGCTGGATGACATGTTGATCGAAAGGCTGTTCCAACCTGTATCCGATCTGATTTCATCTCGATTTGGCCTCACCCGCGGTGCAGTGGCTTGTTTCTGTCTCGACATTGCATCGTTGGCATGGATTATGTCGCGGATATCTGGTTTATCGGACGCCGTGGCCGCCTGGGACTCCGGTACCGCCTTCCTTGACCTCTTGCTCCTGATGCTCGGTCTTATCGCACTGATCAGCTTGCGGTCGCTGTTCCACAGAACCAGGGGCAAGCAGGGCAATCCGCTGCGGAGGGCAATGCAGCCGCATCGGGCGATCGTGCTGGTAATGCTGGCCGCCCGCCTGACGCAACTGCAGGCACCCGGCCTCGGGGACGCGGCCGACATCGCCATGCTGGTGTTCGCGGCATCCGCGCTCTATCTGGGCGCCTGCACCGAACGACCGCCGGTTCGGCGGACCTCGGCCGACCTCCTCCCAGCCAACTGATCCGGGCTGGTTGACCCGAACCGGTTAATCGCGGCCCGCCAGCCGGCGAAACTCAGCTTGCAGCGTCGCTTCGCCAGGATCGGTCAGCCACATCGCCGGGAGATCCACCGCGTCGGCAAGCTGTTGCTTGTAGGCTTCGCGCGGGATTTCCATCGCACCGAACTGCGCCAGGTGTGAGGTCACGAACTGCGTATCCAGCAGCCTAAATCCCCCCAGGCGCAGACGGGCGACCAGATGCACCAGTGCCACCTTGGAGGCATCACGCGAAAAGCTGAACATGCTCTCGCCGAAGAATGCGCCGCCGAGAGCAACGCCATACAGCCCGCCCACCAGCGTGCCATCTTCCCAGGCCTCCACCGAATGGGCGTAACCCAGGCGAAATAGTTCTGCAAACAGCCGTTCGATCTGCGGGTTGATCCAGGTGTCGGCGCGGTCGGGTACCGGTGTGGCGCAACCGGCGATGGTGCCGGCGAAGTTGTGGTCAGCGGTCACGGTGAATGTGTCCCCCAGCACCGTGCGCAACAGCCGGCGCGACAGGTGGAACCCGTCCAGCGGCAGCACCCCGCGCTTGATCGGGTCCAGCCAGAACAATTTGTCGCCGGCTCGTCCTTCCGCCATCGGAAACAGCCCGTGGCGATACGCGCGCAGCACAAGGTCGGTCGTGACTTCCACCGAGCGTCGGGACATGATCGTATAGTGCTGCCTGGCACCCTGGATTGGAAGGGCGGATTGAAAGGGCGTGAAGCGATGCTGACGATCAAGCACCTCGACCACCTTGTGCTGCGGGTGACAGACCTGCGCGGGATGATGGCGTTCTACACCGACGTGCTCGGTTGTTCGGTGGAGAAGGTGCAGGAGGAGCTTGGCCTGTACCAGCTTCGGGCCGGCGAAGCGCTGATCGATCTGGTGCCGATCGATGGGCCGTTGGGCTCGAAAGGGGGCGCGGCCCCCGGCGTCGAGGGCCGCAACCTCGATCACTTCTGCCTGCGGGTTGACCCGTTCGACCCCGACGCCATCATCCGCCATCTTCGGGCCAACGGCGCCGACCCCGCGCCAGTCGCGTCGCGCTACGGCGCCGAGGGCCAGGGCCCGTCGATCTACGTGCCCGACCCGGAGGGCAACGTCGTGGAATTGAAGGGACCGCCCGACCCGATCCAAGCCTGACGGCCCGCAAAGGACACCTCGCAAAGCCTGGCACTCCGCAAAGCCTAAGGCGTCGAGCCCCGAACCGTCGGTACACCCGACGAAACAGCGCCAGGCGCCGCAACTGCTGGTGGCGCAGCGGTCGTGGACGAAGCAGCCGGTGGCGGTACCGCGTCCGGTTTGGCCGGAGCCCGATCCGTGTCGGCTGGCTTGACACTGGCGTTCGGCGCTGGTTGATCAGCCTTTATCGCGTCCGCCAGAGGCACGTCGGCAGCCTTCGTATCGCCCGGTTTCGTATCACCCGGTTTCGTATCGGCAGCCTTCGTATCGGCCGGCTTCGCGTCTGCATCGGTCTTCGCAGCGTCCCCGGTTTTGGCCGCCGGCGATAGTGGGGGCACCGTGTAATCCGCCACCACCCGAGCCTGTGTTCCACCAATCACCAGCACCTTCTGACCGAGCGCCAGCGGCGTCTTGTCCCTCTGCGTCACGCTGACAAGGTCGCCGTTCGGCTTGCGGACAATGTACTCGAAGGCGACTGTATCCGCGGTCACATGCTCCGCCGCCGATCCGCCGATGCCCCCCACCAAAGCCCCGCCTAGCGACGTAAACGCACTGACCGGCCCGACCCCCACCTGGGAACCTGCAATGCCGCCGACCGCCGCGCCCGTCACGGTGCCGACCGTCCCGGCGGCGCTGACAGCAACGTTGCGTACACCGACAACAATGCCCTGCTCCACCTTGTTCGCTTGCTGTGCCGCATTACTCGCGTAGGTATCAGGTGAGTAGCTAGGCCCGCATCCGGACATGCCTGCCAGAACCAGAGCCAAGATTGAGAAACGAAATTTCAAGCCGCATGCTCCTTCAGTCGCCGGCGTGTGGTAGCCGATGATCACGCCAAAGTCACAGGTGTTTGCGGCATGCCGGAGCCGACCCTTCACCCTGCGCACGTTCGGGACTAGCATCTCCGGCATGACAAACATCCCTGCCAAGCGTGGCCTTGCGCGCAACACCGCCAACTACGGCGACAAGGACTTCGCGCTGTATCTGCGGCGCTCCTTCGCCAAATCGATGGGCTATTCCCAGGCGATGCTGGACCGCCCGGTGGTCGGCATCGTCGATACCGGGTCGGCCTACAACAACTGCCACCGCACCATGCCGGAACTAATCGAGGCGGTGAAGCGCGGCGTTCTGGGGGCAGGCGGCCTGCCGATGCCGTTCCCGACCGTTTCCCTGTGCGAGCCGTCACTGTTCCCGACCTCGATGCACTATCGGAACCTCGCCGCGCTGGATACCGAGGCGATGCTGACCGCTCAGCCGATGGACTCCGCGGTGCTGGTGGGCGGGTGCGACAAGACCGTGCCGGCGCAGTTGATGGCGGCGGCTTCGGCCGATGTGCCTTCGGTGCAGTTGGTGACCGGCCCGATGCTGGCGACCCCGTTCCAGGGTGAGCGGCTGTCCGCCTGCACTGATTGCCGGCGTTACTGGGCTCAGTATCGTGCCGGAACGGTCACCGAGGAGCGGATTGGCCAGCTTGAGGGCCGTCTGGCGACCACTGCCGGAACCTGTGGCGTAATGGGTACGGCCTCCACCATGGCCTGCATCGCCGAGGCGCTGGGCATGATTCCGCTCGGGCATGGGACCATCCCCGCCGTGCATGCGGACCGGCTGCGGGCGGCGGAGGAAGCCGGCGCGCTGGCGGTGCGGCTGATCGAAAACCCGATCCGCCCGTCACAGATCATGACTGCCCATTCAGTGGAGAATGCACTGCGGGTGTTGCTCGCGCTGGGTGGGTCGACCAATGCGCTGATCCACCTGACGGCGATCGCCGGCCGGGTCGGCGTGAAGGTCGATCTGCGGGCGCTGAACGCGCTGTCCGATTCCACTCCAGTGCTGGTCGACCTGAAGCCGACGGGTGACGGATATATGGAGGATTTCCACGCCGCCGGCGGCATGCCTGCGCTGTTGTGGGAACTGCGCGAACTGCTGCATCTCGATCCAATCGACGTGACCGGCATTTCTCTGGGCGAACGACTTGTCGAGCCGTCTTTCGTCGATCGCCGCTATATCCGAACCCGATCCGAACCGGTGTCGCCGGTGGGGGGAATCGTGTCGCTGTTTGGGTCGTTGGCGCCTCGCGGAGCAATCCTCAAGCGCAGTGCGGCGACCGAGTCCCTGTTTGAGAAAGAGGCCCGAGCGGTGGTCTTCGACGGGCTGGAGGATCTGGCCAACCGGATCGACGGTCCCGAGCTGGATGTTACCAAAGATGATATTCTGGTGCTGAAGAACGCCGGTTCGTTGACGCCCGCGGGGATGCCGGAGGCCGGATATCTGCCGATCCCGTCGCGGCTGGCCAGGGCCGGGGTAAAGGACATGGTGCGCATGAGTGATTGCCGGATGTCCGGCACCGCGTTCGGCACGATCGTGCTGCATATCACCCCGGAAGCCGCCGCCGGCGGGCCGCTCGGGTTGGTGGAAAGCGGCGACCGGATCCGGCTTTCCGTCAAGGATCGGTCGCTGGACCTGCTGGTCCCGGCGGAGGAACTGGCACGGCGGCGGTCATCGTGGACACCCCCGGCCAAGCCGAAGCGTGGGTGGGACCGGTTGATCGCCGATCAGGTGCTGCAGGCGGATGAAGGGTGTGATCTGGCGGTGCTGCGCGCCGAGGGGTGATGTGGTAGGGTAATGCCATGAGCATTGCCCTGCACAAGCCAATGACCCTGGAGGAGTTCCTCGCCTGGGAGGAACAGCAGGAACTGCGTTGGGAATTCGACGGCTTCGAACCAGTCGGTATGACTGGGGGCACATCCGAACATTCGGCAATCCAACGCAATCTGATCTTCTCGCTGACGGGTCGTCTTCGCGGAAAACCTTGCCAGCCATATACCAGCGACCTCAAGATCTTCGCGGCAGGATCGATCCGATACCCGGATGTGTTCGTCGTGTGCTCACCGGTCCCGCGCGGCACCCTGGTCGTCACCGACCCCGTCGTCGTATTCGAGGTGCTCAGCCCGAGCACGGCCAGCACGGACATTGTGGTCAAGAACGAGGAATACCGCGATACGCCATCGATCCAACGCTACGTTATGCTGGCCCAGGACCGACAGTTTGCTACGGTATTCGAACGTATCGGCGATGACTGGGTCGGACATATCGTTTCGGGAGGTGCGATCCTGGCCATGCCGGAAATCGGGATCGAGGTTCGGTTGGCGGAACTATATGAGGGTATCTCCTTCGAGTTCGAGTCAGCTGCGTCAGTGACAAGATAGTCTCTACCGCCACTCGTGCAGGAACGCCTCCACGACCGACAAGAAGCCGGCCGGGTTGTCGGCATGCACCCAATGGCCGGCATTCTTGATCGCGACAAAGCGGGCGGCCGGAAACCGCGACCGAATAACGGGGCGGTGCTCTGGCGCCACATAGTCGGAGTTGGCGCCGGTCACGAACGCCGATGGACCGGAGTAGATCCCGGGCACATCGTCCCAGCCCTCCAGGTCAGGGATGGCGGCGGCGATCTCGGTCAGCCCGATGCGCCAATGAGGCGACGCCCCGAACCGCAGGTTCTGCAGCAGGAACGCGCGGATATCGGCACGCGGGACCGCTTCCGCCAATGCTGCATCGGCCTTCTGACGCGTCAGCGATGGCGTCAGCACAATCGCCTCCATCGCCTGCGCGATAGCCTCATTACCGTGCTGGTAGATCACCGGCGCGATGTCCGCCACCAGCAGGCGCCCGACCTGGTCCGGCCAGCGCAGTGCCAGGGCCATGGCCGCCTTGCCCCCCATCGAGTGACCAATCACAGCGGCTTTCTCGATCCCCAGGGACAACAGCGTTTCGCGCACGTCAGCGGCCTGGACAGGGTAACGCATGTCTGGCGCGTGCGGACTATCCCCGTGATTGCGCATGTCCAGCGCGATGACCCGGAATCGAGCCGCCAGGGCACGCTGCACCGCGCCGAAGTTGCGGGCGGCGCCGAACAGCCCGTGCAGCAGGACCACCGGCGGACCCTCCCCGGCCTGGATGGCGTTCAGGATCATGCCTTCCTCCGTCTCGGCCAGGCGGCAAACGCGACGCCCGCCATGATCAACGCGGAACCGGCCAGCAGGTCCGGGGTGAACGGTTCGTGCAGGAAGACGTTGGCCAGGATCAGGCTGACAGCGGGAGTAGTCAGGAAGCCGACCGAGGATACCAGTGCCGGCAACTTCGCCGTCGCCTCCATCACGCACCAGGTTCCCAGTGGACCGGCGATCAGGCCGATGTAGCCAAGCGCCCACCATGACGCGGGGTTGTCGCCCAGCGTCCCGGACGGGGCGTGCCACCAGACCAAGGGGGCCAGGACCAGCGCGCCGATCAGGAAGCACCAAGGCAGCAGCGCGAACATCGACAGATGAGGCTTGGCGGCCCGCGTGACGATGATGGCGATCGACCAGGACAGCGCCGCGCCCGACAGGAAGACGTGGCCGATGATGATCCAGGTGGACGACCAATCGATCGCCAGCGGGTTGATCAGAACGGCTACCCCGGCCAGCCCCAGTCCCGCGGCCAGCCACCGGTGCAGCGGGACGTGCTCGCGCAGGAAGATCAGGGACAGCGGCACGACCCAAACCGTTGTGGTGTTGGCCAGGATGGCGGTGCGGCCGGCCGGAACCCAGGCAACGGCCTCATGCGCAAGGGCGAAATAGGCGCCGAGTTGCAGACCACCGACCGCGAACATCGCCGGCAGATCGCGTCTTGTGGGCAGGCGAAGGCCGCTTGTGACCGCCAGCATCAGGAAGGCGGTCAGGCCGGAAAGTACCGCTCGTCCCTCGGCGAACCACAGCGGTGTAGACCCGGCGGCCAGCGCGATTTTCGTCAGCGGCCACGCGCTGGACAACAGCACAACGGAGGCCAGCAGTTGCACCAGGCCGCCGATCGGGATCGCGGTGGCGGAGGACGCGGGCTGTCCCGTCATCGGCGTGATTTCGCCGCCGGAGGATGGCATGGCAGGTCTTACCGCTCCGGTCGCGCGCTCGCGTCAGGGCCGGCACACGCCAGCCACCCACGACCCGCGGCGCCCGGTGCCGCCAAGTCGCGGGTCACCGAACCAAATCCGGTGACGACACAGGCGGTGTCAGTGAGGAGTGTGCCACAACCCGACGATCCGCCTCTCAAGCCGGCATCAGCTTGCGGAGATCGGTTTCCGGCCGAGCGCCGTAGTGGCTGATGACTTCAGCCGCGGCAATGCTGCCCATGCGGCCACACAGGTCCAGGCTCCTGCCGGACGTCAGTCCCGCCAGGAACCCGGCGGCGTAGGCGTCTCCGGCCCCCGTGGTGTCCACGACCTTGGTTGGTGCTGCGGCGACCTGCACGGTCTCGGCGCCTTGCAGGATCAGGCTGCCGGCTTCGCTGCGAGTCAGGGCAGCCAGGGCGACATCCTTGCGGGCGGCTTCGGCGGCTTCCTCGAAGCTGTTGCGTTCGTAAAGGGCGGTGATCTCCGTCTCGTTGGCGAACAGGATGTCCACGTGGTTGGCGACAAGATCAAGGAACGCGGCGCGGTGGCGGTTGACGCAGAACGCATCGGACAGCGACAGCGCGACCCGGCGGCCGGCGGCGTGCGCGGCTTCGGCGGCTTTTCGAAATGCGGCCTGCGCGGCCGGCGGATCGAACAGGTAGCCCTCCAGGTAGGTGACGGCGCAGGCAGCGACCAACGCCGGGTCTACGTCATCCTCGCCAAGCGTCACGCAGGCGCCGAGGAAGGTGTTCATCGTGCGCTGGCCGTCCGGCGTGACCAGGATCAGGCAACGCGCGGTTGGTGCGCCGCCAGATAACGGGGTGGTTGGAAAGTGGACGCCGACAGCGTTGATGTCGTGGCGGAAGACGCCGCCTAGCTGGTCGTCGGCGACTTTGCCGATGTAGGCCACCCGCGAACCCAGGCCGGCGGCAACCGCGCAGGTGTTGGCCGCCGATCCGCCGCTGCTTTCCTGGCCGGGGGGCATCGCCGCGTAGATCGTGTCCGCCATCGCCGAGTCGATCAGGATCATTGCGCCCTTATGCATGTCATGGCGCGACAGGAAGGTGTCTTCCGCGCGCGCCACGACGTCGACGATCGCGTTGCCGATGCCCAGGATGTCGTATTTGGGGGTGGTTTCAGTCATTAGCTTCCTTTTGGCGGGTGGGATCTTACGGCCGCCTCGTTGA
>JAQGHW010000444.1 GCA_028291505.1 Rhodopila sp.
TTCATTGTCTCGATCCAGGCCTCGGTCCCTTGGCGCCAGCGTGGCGCGGCAACCTCATCCTCGATGTTCATGCGCTTTGTTGGCCAATCGGCCGGGGCAGCGGGATGCGGGGCGGTGCTGAACGCCACGATGCTGCATCTCGATCCCGGAGCACTGCACACGGTCGACAGGTTGCTGAACCATTCCGAACGCCTGGCGATGACCCCGGCGGAGCTTGCCCACCTCACCGGCGTGATGGCAGCCTCGCTGCACAACGCCTACCTGTTGGCGACAGCCTTCGCGGTGCTGACCCTGCTGATCGCGTTCCAGTTGCCTGCGCGTCTGAGCCCAATCCGGAGCTAGCGTCCTGCCCCCGAAATTCGTCGCATTTTGCGGCGCACTTGGTGTCGAACGGCGAAGGCAATTGACCCTCAGTTCAGCGGTGCCGTGGGAAAAGCTGCTGCGCGAAATGGCGGGATACGGGCGATCGTGTCGTCGATCGCAGTCATCAGCGTCTGGTAGTCAACCGGCTTGGGCAGGTGCCCGTCCATGCCTGCGTCCAGGAACTGCGCCATCTGGTCAGGGAACGTGTACGCGGTCAGCGCCAGGATCGGCACCTGCCCACGAGAGGCGGGCAGCGTTCGAATGCGCCGCGTCGCTTCCAGCCCGTCCATCTCCGGCATTCGCACATCCATCAGAATCAGATCGAATTTCTGTCCGGCAGCCAATTGCACCGATTCCTGGCCACCTTCCGCCATTATGACCGTATGGCCCGCGGCCCCCAGAAACGAACCGATGATGTCGCGGTTTATCTTGATGTCATCTACCAACAGCACACATCGGCCGGACGGCGGAGATGCACTTTTCAGCGGTGCCGTTAGTGGCGATGAAACTGGCTGCGCGGTTGGCAAATCGAGCCAGAACACGCTGCCGCCGTTTGGACTGGCGTCGTTCGGGTTGGGAAAGTGACTGATCGTGGCACCCATCAGCGCGGCGATCCGCGCGGCTGCGGCCAAGCCCGAGCCGGTTCCCTGCTCCGAATCGGTGGTTTCCAACCGCTCGACATCCTGGAACAACCGGTCGCGGCTGGCTTCATCGATGCCGCGGCCGGTATCGGCGATTTCAATCCGCAGTCCGCCGGGCGAGGCGCCCGCCAACACCCGCAACTCCACGCTGCCGGCGTCGGCATATTTCACCGCGTTGCCGAGCAGATTGAGCAGCACCTGTCGCAGCCGCGCCGGATCGGCGATGATTTGGCGCGGAGCATCAAGGGCGGTCACCACCCGCAAACTGAGCGCGCGCTCGGTGGCCATCGGGCTGATGAAGGCGATACATCCCTCGGCCAGGTCACGGACGGAGACCTGCACCGTGTGTAGCTCCATCTGCCCGGCTTCGGTGCTGGCAACACTCGGCACAGGCTCGATCATCTCGAGCAGATGCCGCCCAGCCTGCATCATCGCTCCAACATGTGCGTCCTGCCAGGCCGAAAGCCCGGCCTGGATGCGTAGAAGCTGGGCGTACCCCAGAATACCATCGAGCGGCGTCCGCAACTCATGCGCCACCATGGCGGCGAAGCGCGTCTTCGCCTGATTCGCGTGTTCCGCGGCTCCCTTGGCGGCACGAAATTCTGCCTCGGTCGCGTGCCCCATGGCGGCCTCTTGCTTCGGCACAAGTTTCGCCGGGCCAAGGTCGTGCGACGAACCGGCGAGGCGCTGATTTAGCTGCGCATGCGTCACCGCCCGCCTCACAGCGCGCCACAGGCTGTCGGCGTTCACCTGATCTTTCACCAGATAGTCCTGCGCTCCGAGCTTCATCGCCTCGACCGCGGTCGCCTCACTACCTTGCCCGGCGATCAGAACAACGGCGCATGGTAACTCGCCATTCAGCGCAGTGGCGGTCAGGAATTCCAGTCCAGTCATATCGGGTAGATTGAGATCCAGCAGCACGCAATCGAACATTTCCGCACGCAGCGCCGCGAGGCCCGCGGTGCCGGTCACCGCATGGTGGATGTCGCAGGTGTCCGGGTCCGGCTGCGTCAGTAATCTGCCATAGAGCCGGCGGTCGACGGCATCGTCATCGACGATCAACACACGGTAGCTGCGCATTCGATTTGCCCTTCGTTCGGCGCCTACGCTCGTCAATACGGGATCAACCTTAAGGAAAGGTTAGCGTCGGCGCTTGTGGTTCGTGATCGCATCATCTGGTCACCGAACCGCTGACGAGCGGTCCAACAGGCACGTTCAAATCGCGGCGACGGTCGTTCAAGGGCCGCGAACCAGGTCAGGGATAGAGTTGGGCGACGCGACGGTGTGAAGTGGGACGCGGGCGATCGTAGCGTCGATCGCGCTTATCAGCGTCTGGTAGTCGACCGGCTTGGGTAAATGCCCATCCATGCCGGCGTCCACACATTGCGCCACCTGGTCAGGAAACGTGTATGCGGTCAGCGCCAGGATCGGCACGCGGCCGCGAGCGGCGGGCAACGTTCGAATGCGGCGCGTCGCCTCCAACCCGTCCATCTCCGGCATCCGCACGTCCATCAGGATCAGGTCGAACTGCTGTTCGGTGGCTAACCGCACCGATTCCTGGCCGCCTTCCGCCAATATCACCGCGTGCCCGGCGGCATCCAGAAAGGCACCGATGATGTCACGGTTTATCTTGATGTCGTCGACCAGAAGCACACGCCGGCCGGATGGCGAGGCCGCCCCTTGCACTGGGACTGCTACTGGTGTCGACGCCGGCTCAGCCTTCGGCAACTCGAGCCAGAACACGCTGCCACCGTTCGAATTGTGGAGGTGGTTGATCGTGCCACCCATCAACCCGACAATCCGCGCGGTGATGGCCAGGCCCAGGCCGGTTCCTTCCCCCAAGGTCGCGGCTTCCAACCGCTCGAAGTCCCGGAACAACCGACCACGGCTGGCTTCATCGACGCCGCGGCCAGTATCAGCGATTTCAATCCGAAGTCCGCCCGGCGAGGTGCTGGCAAGCACGCGCAACTCCACGCTGCCGGTATCGGTGTATTTGACCGCGTTGCCCAGCAGAGTGAGCAACACCTGCCGCAACCGCACCGGATCGGCGACAATCTGCCGCGGCGCATCATGACCGCTGACCATCCGCAGACCTAACGCGCGGGCGGTGGCCATCGGGCTGATGAAGGCGATGCATCCTTCGGTCAGGTCACGAACGGAGACCTCCACCGGGTTGAGCTTCATCTGCCCGGTCTCGATGCTGGCAAAATCCAGTACGCGCTCGATCGTCTCAAGCAGATGCCGCACGGCCGGCATCATCGATCCGACGTGTGCATCCTGCCGAACGGAAAGGCCTGGCTCGATACGCAAAAGCTGTGCGTAGTCCAGCATGCCGTTGAGCGGGGTCCGTAGCTCATGCGTCATCATGGCGATGAAGCGCGTCTTCGCCTGGTTGGCCTGTTCCGCGGCCTCCTTGGCAGCCCGCAATTCGGCTTCGGCGGCCAGACGCGCGGCGACTTCCCTTTCCAGCGCACCCTTCGCCGCCGTGATGTCGCGCAGTGCGCCCGCGAGGCGCTGCTTTAGCTCCGCCCGGGCCACCGCCTGCGTCAACGTGCGCCACAAACTGTTCGAGCTTAGCTGATCTTTCACCAGGTGGTCCTGCACGCCGCCCTGCGTCGCCTCGATCGCGATCGCCTCATCACCCTGCCCGGTGATCAGCACGACGGCGCATGGCAGGTCACCATCCGCCGCGGCGGCGACCAGGAATTCAAATCCGGTCATGTCCGGCAGATCGAATTCCAGCAGCACGCAATCGAACTTGTCCGCTTGCAACGCCGCAAGACCGGTCGCGCCATCCACCGCAAGTTGTATGTAGCAGGCGTCCGGGTCCGGTTCGGCCAGCAATTTGCCATAGTGCCGCCGATCGACGGGGTCGTCGTCAACGATCAACACACGGTAGATACGCATCAGGCTCCTTGATACTACTCTGCACGCCCACAATACGGATGTACTCTTAAGAAAAGGTTAAGATCGCGCCGGTACCGAGAGTCGACACCTGCGGTATCCGGCTGTCGATTGTGCAAAAGAACGTCGAACAGGCGGCTGGACCAGTTCGAGTCGGCTCAACCTGATCGCTGCAACCGGTCCCCGTTCGCCAGGATCGCCGTGGCCAGTGCCGCCGCTGGCCCGCTGGGGCCACTTCTGGCGCCGAGGACCACGAACTCGACCTCCCCAAGCTCCGGCAAGCCAGACGCTGCCGGCATTTCCACCAACCCCTCGGGCATCAGCCCCCGCGCATGCACGGTGACCCCGAGACCGGCGAGACAGGCGGCGCGCAACCCGCTCAAACTGCCGCTGGTGCAGGCGATGCGCCACGTCATACCGGCTCGTTCCAAAGCCTCCAGCGCCACCCTTCGCGTTATGCTCGGTGCATTGAAGAGGATCAGAGGCAGCGGCGTCTCCAGCTGCGCGCCAGGCGCCGCCACCCAGGCGAGCCGATCGCGCCACACCAGCTGCCCCAGGTCGTCGCCCGGCCGCCGCTTGGCCAGAACCAGGTCCAGTTCCCCGGCATCAAGATGCTCGTATAATGTAGCACTGACCCCGACCTTCAGCTCCAGATCCACCAGCGTATGCTGGCGCACGAAGTCCCGTAGCAGCTCCGGCAGGCGGGTGCTGACGAAATCCTCGGAAGTGCCAAAGCGGACCCGGCCGCGCACCTGGGATCCTGCGAAATAGCGCCGAGCCCGCAGGTTGGTGTCGAGGATGGTATGCGCGAACCCGGTCATCGCCTCCCCGTCGGCCGTCAGCGTCACATTGTGGGTGTCGCGCACGAAAAGCCGCCGCCCGGCGCTGTCCTCCAACTTGCGGATGTGCTGGCTGACGGTCGACTGCTGCAAGCCAAGCCGCCGGCCCGCCTCGGTGAAATTCCGGGTTCGCGCGACGGCGAGAAAGCTTTCGAGATGGATCGGATCAAACATCGCAACCTCGCCAAATTCGGTTACATTCGTCATTACGAGGCTCGGAGGCGGATCGCGGCAGCCTCGGCCGCGTTCACGGGCCTCGCCGCGTGGTCGCGGCCTTGGCGACACTGACCAGAACGAGGCTTATCATCGTAATTCGTGATTACAATAACGCCGATCAGGCTGGTTCACAATAAGACAGCCCGGTCCTAACTTTGCTGCACCGCACACACGGAAGGAACCGGCGATGTCACCCAGGGCGCTGCTGTCCCGGCTACCGATCGACCCATACATCGCCGCCATTGTCGGCATGGTCTGTCTGGCTTCCGTGTTGCCGGTGCACGATTCCGGCGCGGTCACCGCCGGCCATTTGACCACCGCTGCCATCGCGCTGCTGTTCTTCCTGCACGGTGCCCGCCTCGCCCCGCGGGCGGCGCTGGCCGGTGCGCGTCACTGGCGACTGCATGCGGTTGTCCTCGGTTCGACATTCCTGCTCTTTCCCGCGCTCGTGCTCGGGGCTCGTGCGCTGGCTCCGCATCTGCTGACTCCACCCCTTTGGACTGGCCTTATCCTGCTGTCTGTGCTGCCTTCGACAGTCCAATCGTCCATCGCCTTCACCTCGATCGCCCGCGGCAACGTACCGGCCGCCCTGTGCGCGGCCACCGCTTCCAACCTGCTCGGCATGCTGCTGACGCCGCTGCTGGCCGGGCTGCTGCTGAGTGCGCAAGGCGGGTTCTCGATCAGGGGGGTCGGCGATATCCTGGTCCAGCTTCTGTTGCCATTCGCCGCCGGCCAGCTTTCGCGTCCGCTGATCGGCGAGTGGGCTCAACGCAATCGGACGCTGCTTGGTCTGGTCGATCGCGGATCAATCCTACTGGTGGTTTATACCGCTTTCAGCGAGGGCGTGACCCAAGGCATCTGGCACCAGCTTGGCCTGGGTGACCTTGGCCGGCTGCTGGCGATCGACGCCGCATTGCTCGCCGCGGTGCTGGCGATCACCACCTACGGCAGCCGCCTGATGGGCTTCTCCCGCGCGGATGAGGTGACGATCGTCTTCTGCGGTTCGAAGAAGAGCCTGGCGAGCGGCCTGCCGATGGCGACCGTGCTGCTGGCTGGCCAGTCCGTGGGCCTGATCGTGCTGCCGCTGATGCTGTTTCACCAGATCCAGTTGATGACCTGCGCCTGGCT
>JAQGHW010000452.1 GCA_028291505.1 Rhodopila sp.
TCTGGCGCGCGGTCTCCAGGGTGAACGGGGGCAGCGGCGGACGGTCGTCGGACATGCTTTACTCCTGGCGGGGGTGTTATACTAACGGCCCAGCGTGCCGGCTGGCCAACAAGGCGAAACAACGCTCATCGCGATCCGGCCGAGCAGGGTCGGATGTCTTGATGTCGCCAACGTTATGGCTGATGAGAACGTCCCAGCCGGTGCGGTCAAACAACCTCATCAGCCCGGTTTCGCTGAATATCCAATAGTTGGTCGAGTCATTGTTGGTCTCCGCCGGATGCAGCAGATAGGCGATCGGCAGGTCCTTGACCGCTTCGCCCCGCGGCGCAAAGCGAGCAATTCGCGTGCTGACCAGCAAGTATCGCGTCACCTTCGAAAGACTCTCCAAGACGAGGAAAGGATTCTTCAAATGATATAGAATACCGAGGAAAAACACCAGGTCACAGCGCGTACCGGGCAGCGCGAAGTAGCTGTCGAGGTCCACGTCATGGATGACGACAGCGGACCCAAGACGTTGAGCAAGCAGTCCAGCGCCGCGCAGACCGTTGAAGTTGGTTGGTGCATGATCGATGATTTCGACAGTGTGGCCTAGCTTCTCCAGGAAGAAGGCGAGGTCGCCATCCGCGGCACCGATATCGACGATCGTGTTTCCGCCCAGTAGTCCGTGCAGAGGAAACTTCTCAAGAATTGGTTTCAGATGAATAAAGTTGTTGAGGATGCCGTACGGATACCACGGGAAATCCGGATCGATAGTGGATTTGAGTGCGTCGATCTCGGTCATGAACCGCAAAGCGGCGGTCTCAAGCTCCTGGGCATTCACTGATGTTGCTCCGTGGCGCTTTGGTCCTTATTGCAGATGATGGAGTGCCCGGTCATCTCCTGTGGTTGCCGGATGCCCATCAGTTCCAGCAGGGTTGGCGCCAGGTCGGCGAGCCGCCCATCCTGGATCGCACTCGCACCGCCGCCCAACAGTACCACTGGAACCGGATTGGTGGTGTGCGCGGTATGCGGACCACCGGTTTCCGGGTCTTTCATCAGTTCGCAGTTGCCGTGATCGGCGGTGACCAGCAGTGCGCCCCCCTGGCGTTTGATCGCCTCAGCAATGCGACCCAGGCCGGCATCGACCGTTTCCACTGCCTTGATCGCCGCCGCCAGGATGCCGGTGTGACCGACCATGTCCGGGTTGGCAAAGTTCAGCACGATCAGGTCATATTTCGCGCTGTCGACAGCCTCGACCGCCTTGTCCGCCAGTTCCGGCGCAGACATTTCGGGCTGCAGGTCGTAGGTGGCGACCTTCGGCGAGGGAACCATGATGCGGTCCTCGCCCTTGAACAGGGTTTCCTGGCCGCCATTCAGGAAATAGGTCACGTGGGCAAATTTCTCCGTCTCCGCCATGCGGAGTTGGGTTTTGCCCGCGTTGGCGACAACCTCACCCAGGATGTTTTTAAAATGGTCCGGGGCGAACAGCACGCCCAGGAACGGCGCCAGCGCGTCGGAGTAGCGGGTCATCCCCGCCGCGGCGGCAAACTTCACCGTGCGCTGACGCGGGAAGCCGTCGAATGCCGGATCCAGCAATGCCGCCAGGATTTCGCGGACCCGGTCGGCACGGAAGTTGAAGCACAGGATGGCGTCGCCGTCCTTCATTCCGGCATAGTCGCCGATCACCGAGGCCGGCACGAATTCGTCGAATTTCCCGGCGGCGTAGGCGGCCTGGACGGCGGCTTCGGGCGTGGCGGTGTGGGCGCCCTTCGCTTCCACGATGGCGGCGTAGGCCTGGGACACGCGGTCCCAGCGCTTGTCGCGGTCCATCGCGAAGTAACGGCCGACGACGGTGGCGACCGGCACACCTTCGGGCAGTGCGGCCTGCAGGCGGGTCAGGTCCTCGGCGGCCGATTGCGGCGGGGTGTCGCGGCCATCGGTGATCGCGTGCACGACGGTCTTGCAGCCAGCCTTGTGCAGATGCCCCGCCAATGCCGCAGCATGATCCTGATGCGAGTGCACACCGCCAGGCGACACCAGCCCGATCAGGTGGCAGGTGCCGCCGCTCTTCTTCAGCGCGTCCACCAGCGCGATAAAGGCCGGCGCCTTGGCGATGCTGCCGTCCGCCACCGCGTCGCCGATCCGCACCAGTTCCTGCTTCACCACCCGCCCGGCACCGATGTTCAGGTGGCCGACCTCGGAGTTGCCCATCTGGCCCTCCGGCAGTCCGACATCGCGGCCGGAGGCGTGCAGGAACGCGTGCGGACACGACTTCCACAGGCCGGAGAAGGTCGGGGTTTTCGCCTGGCGCACCGCGTTGTCCGCGCTGTCCTCACGCCAGCCGAAGCCATCGAGGATCACCAGCATCACCGGTCGGATCGCCATGCTTCTGTATATCCTCTGCTTGTCGGGCCGCCCGCCTGGGACTTGAGCGCCTGCCTAGCGCCCAAGGCGGCGGGCGACAAGCGGAGTTGGCTACCGCTGCTTCGCAATCGCTCGATACGGGCTGGCGAACTGTCGCTCCTGGCCACTGCCCGGCTTACTTCACGCCAAGCCCTTCCAGCCCCGCCTTCGCCGTCGCCGCGTCCTGGGTAAAGATGCCGCCGCTGGAACCAATCGCGCCGATCAGCTTGCCGTCGATCACGATCGGGAAGCCGCCCTCGCTCGCCACCCCACCGCTCGACGCCAGCAGGCTGAGCGCGTTCGCCCCGCCGCCGTTTACACCGGTCTGGAATACGCTCGTTGACCGGCGGAACAGCGCCGCGGTCCACGCCTTGGCCTGGGCGATCGCGATCGAGGCGTACTGAGTCCCGTCCATCGTTGCTTCCGCGACCAGATTGCCGGCTGGATCGACCACGCTGATCGCCATCTTCCAGTTATGCTTCTTCGCCTCGGCCGCGGCGGCCATGATCGCCTTTTGCGCCTGCTCCAGACCGATCGGCGTGCCCTACGGAATATCGAACGGCATCACTTCCGGCACGGGCGCCGGCGCGGCGGCGGGGGCCGGAGGCTGAGCGTGGGCCATAGGTCCGATGGCAACAGCGACGGTCGCAGCGATGATCGCGGCAGCGATACGCATGGACAAAATCCTCCTGGTTGTTCTTTGCCGCCTGGATAGCGGCAGGCGTCTCGTAATTCTGAAACAGTCTTCCGGCAATACAACCCGTTGCTGTCCCGGGAGCGCATTAACTTGACCAACGCATTGCACAGGTTCTCCATATCGCCCCGGAAGAACAAAATCGGGAGCGACCTATGCATGATACGGTGATCCGAGGCGGCACCATCATCGATGGGACCGGAAAAGCGGCCTACACCGGCGACGTCGCGCTGGACGGCGGCAAGATCGCCCAGGTCGGCGGCAAGGCCGGTCCGGGCAAGCGGGAGATCGACGCCAACGGTCTGCTGGTCACCCCCGGCTGGGTCGATGTCCACACCCACTACGACGGTCAGGCCACCTGGGACCGGGAATTGGCGCCGTCATCCTGGCATGGCGTGACCACGATCCTGTTCGGCAATTGCGGCGTCGGTTTCGCCCCGGTGCGGAACGAGGACCACTCCGCCCTGATCGGCATGATGGAATCGATCGAGGAAATACCCGGGATCACCCTGGCCGACGGGTTGAAGTGGAACTGGGAGACATTCCCGCAATATCTCGATGCATTGGACCAGATGCCCCGGGCGATCGATATCGCCGCGCAGATCCCGCATCATCCGTTGCGCGTCTACGTGATGGGCGACCGAGCGATCAATCGGGAGGCAGCGACGGCGGACGATATCGCTGCGATGCGTGATGCGGTCCGGGTCGGCCTGAAGGCGGGCGCGTTCGGCTTCACAACCTCGCGCACCAATTCGCACAAGACCCCATCCGGCGACATGGTTCCCGGCCGCTACTCCGAAGTCGACGAACTGCTGGGAATCGGTTCGGCGTTCAAAAACCTCGGCTATGGCGCATTCGGCGTGAACAGCGACTTCGACAATGAAGCCGAAGAGCTGAAATGGATGACGCGGCTGGGCCAGGATACCGGTCGTCCGGTATGGTTCCTGCTGACCGACCGGCCGACCGATGTGGTTCGCTGGCGGCGGTTGATGGACGGCGTGCACAAGGCCCGCGCCGCCGGTGCCATGGTCACCGCGCAGATCGCCGGCCGGCCGGTCGGGGTGATGCTGGGGATCGATACCGCACTGAACCCATTCTCCATCCGGCCCAGCTACCAGGCACTGTTGCAGCTTCCGGTGCCGGAACGGATCAAGCGCATGCAGGACCCGGCGCTGCGGGCGCAGATCCTGTCGGAGGCCCCATCACCGGCGCTGCTGAACCGGCTGTCGCAGTTCCGCCAGCATATCGTTACGCGCTGGAACCGCATGTTCCCGATGGGCGATCCGCCGAACTATGAACCCGAAGAAAAGGACAGCATCGCCGCGATGGCCGCCAGGTCAAACCATACGCCGGATGAGGTCGCGTACGATTATCTCGCCGGTGGAGCGGAACGGTTCCTGTTCTTCCCGATCGTCGGATACAACGAGGACAATCTGGACATCATCCACACGATGCTGACGGATGACGCGACTCTTCTTGGTCTGTCGGACGGCGGCGCCCATTGCTCCTCCATCGTCGACGCAAGCGTCCCAAGCTGGATGCTGATCCATTGGGCTCGGGATCGCTCCCGCGGGCCGAAGTTGCCGCTGGAACTGATGGTGAAGCGGCAAACCAGTGAGACCGCGGACTTCTTCGGTTTCCACGACCGCGGCCGGCTTGCGGTCGGCAAGAAAGCCGACGTCAACGTGATCGACTACGAAGCTCTACGGCTGCATATCCCGGAGGTCCGTTACGATCTGCCGATGAACGGGCGGCGGCTGGTGCAGCGGGTCGACGGCTATCGCAACACCTTCGTGTCGGGAGCGTCGACGTTCGAGAACGGTGTCTATACCGGTGCCACGCCGGGGCGGCTGGTGCGCGCCTCCGCGGTATAGGCTATACAGTGGCTGACGGGGTGGGCGGTGCCGCTGGCGCCGCCCATTTTGTTTGTCATAAGCATGAGGACGCAGATGGAAAAGCGCAGGTTGGGTCAATCGTCTTTGGAAGTTTCGCCGATCACCTTCGGTTGCAACGTGTTCGGCTGGACCGCCGACGAGAAGATGTCGTTCGCGTTGCTGGATGCCTGGGTGGACGCCGGGTTCAACTTCCTGGACACCGCCGATGTGTATTCGCGCTGGCATCCCGGCAACACCGGCGGTGACTCGGAGGTGATCATCGGCAAGTGGCTGAAGGCCCGCGGCAATCGCGACAAGATCGTGCTGGCGACGAAGCTGGGGATCGAGATGGCACCCGGGAAGAAGGGCCTGTCCCGCGCCTATATGCAGACCGCGGTGGAGGATTCGTTGCGGCGGCTACAGACCGATTACATCGACCTCTATCAATCCCATCGCGACGATCCTGAAACGCCGATCGAAGAGACGCTGTCCGCCTACGGTGAATTGATCAGGCAGGGCAAGGTGCGGGAAATCGGAGCCTCGAATTATTCGGCTGACCGGCTGGCGGAATCGTTGAAGATCAGCACCCAGAAGGGTCTGCCGCGGTATCAAAGCCTGCAACCGCAATACAGCTTGGTCGAACGAACGGAACTCGAGGGGAAGCTGGAAGATCTGTGCCTGGCGGAAAAAGTAGGCGTGATCGGCTACTATTCGTTGGCGAGCGGATTCCTGACGGGCAAGTACCGGACTCGTGCCGATACCGAAGGCCGCGCGCGGGGCTCGCGGGTCGCGAAATACCTGGACGACTATGG
>JAQGHW010000462.1 GCA_028291505.1 Rhodopila sp.
CTCCAGCTTGATCCCCTTGGTCTTCAGCGTGGCACTCGGGATCAGGTAGCCAGAGGTCGAATTCGGGTCGGCCCAGGCCAGCGAGTGCCCCTTCATATCCGCCAGCGTCTTGATCCCGGAATCGGCCCGCACCACCATCACCGAGTAATAATAAGTAGAACCGTCCTTCTCCTGCGGCACCACCACCGGCTCGATGCATTTGCAGTCGAGCCATGCCCCGGCGAAACCGGAGGCACCAAACTCGGCCGCCTCAAGCTGCCCGGCGGCGATGCCCTGCATCACGCCGGCATAGTCCGCCGCCGGGAACAGCTTCACCGGCATGTGCAGATGTGCGGACAGGATCTTCTGGAACTCGTCGTAGCGTGCCAGGCGGTCCTGCGTGTTCTCGCCGCCCAGGATGCCGATGCGGAATTCCGTCAACGTCTCGGCGCGGGCGCGGAAGCCTGCCAGGCCCAATCCCAGCGTGGCGGCGCCCCTCGCCATGGCTTGTCTGCGAAGCATGCTGCTATCTCCCCTGATCACTGCTCGGGCAGTAGCCCGCGTACGATGACAGCCGGATGTCAGTTTCATGAACACGACATGTCAGGGGCCGGCACACGACCGCCGCAACCGGCTTCACCGCCCGATCAGACGGTCCCAACCCCCGAGCGGTGGACCGGCTGCCTCATCAGTGCAATCTATTCACCGGCGATGGAGGCCTCAGACATGAAGATTTCGATCCTGGGCGGCGGCGGTTTCCTCGGCCGCAAGGTTGCCGCGAAATTGGCGAAGGACGGCAGGCTGGGCGGTAAGCGGGTTACCGGGCTGACGCTGTTCGACATGGCCGAACCGCCGAAGCCCGACGCGGCTTTCCCGGTCACCGCTGTCGGCGGCGACGTCGTCAACTTGCCGGACAGCGCGATCCCGGCGGGCACGGACGTCGTCTTCCACCTAGCCGCCGTCGTTAGCGCCCAGGCCGAGGCGGACTACGACCTCGGCCGCAGGGTCAATATTCGCGGCACCGACGCGGTGGTCGATCGTTGCCGGGCGCTGGGGACCCGTCCCAGGGTCGTGTTCACCAGTTCGGTGGCGAGCTTCAGCGCCGATCAGAACAGCACACTGCCGGACAACACCCGTCAAATTCCCGGCAACAGCTATGGCGCGCAAAAGGCCGCCGCCGAACTGATCCTGGCCGACGCATCCCGCCGCGGTTTCCTCGATGCGGTGACGTTACGGCTTCCCACCGTCATCGTCCGCCCGGGCCGGCCCAACAAGGCCGCGAGTTCGTTCTTCTCCGGCATCGTGCGTGAGCCTTTGCTGGGCCTGGACACCGAACTTCCGGTCGGGGACGACTTCGCTGTCTGGGTCTGCAGCCCAAGACGAGCGATGGACTGGCTGCTGCACGCTGCGGCAATGGACACCAGCACGCTGGGGTTGGACCGCAGCATCGACCCGCCCGGGATCAGCACCACCGTTGCGCATCTTTTGCAAGCGCTGGAGCAGGTCGCGCCCGGCGCTTCATCGCACGTGAAACGGGTCGCGGACGAAACTATCGCCGCGATCGTTTCAACCTGGCCACCGGCGTTTGAGGCTTTGCACGCCAGGACGCTTGGCTTTTCGGCGCACGAGCCGGTGCTGGACGTGATCCGCGCATTCATCGAGGACGATCTGGAAGCCACGAAGGCCGACCGAGCACGATAGGGACGCTGCCATTCATGGCGAGCGAGCACGCAAGCGTGGAGCGGCCCAATGTACATTCCGGATGAGGGAGTGGCAGGAACGAGGTCCTTGCTACCGACCGCGTACCATATCATTACGACCCCCGAGTTTCTGACCTTACACAGGCGGTTGCCATGACCGATCGAAGACAAATCGTAGCCGAACCGTTCTTCCTGATCGTCACCGACCTGGACACAGGATTTTTCTGCATCGAAGGTCCGATGACCGACGATGCTCCGTGGAACCTGGCCGCCGGACGTGCCCGGGAAAGCGGCCGCAGCGTCCAATGCGGCCCGAGCGGCCCAAATCGGGACAAGCTATCCGTGGAATACCGACAGTCCCATAAGCTGGCCGGCGTCCCGCCCGGCAGCATCGTCAGGCCACGCGGATGACCGAATACCTCGCTGCAATTATTCCACCCGCCACGCCCAGTCGGCCTGGGAATCCCGGTTCCTACCGCCGCGCAGACCATCTCGACAAGCTTCGCTTCGACATCAAGCACATAAACACACTCAAGTGGGAAAAGCCGGAGCGGTGAGCCCGTGATCTAGTTACAGGATCAGTTCAAATCGCGTCGCCTTTTCCGGCAAATTCTAGACCGTTTCACTCAGCCCCCGAAGGACTGGCTGGTACGCACCCGGGGTCGGTGGGACGACCGAGTGGCGATGGGAACGGCGGTCATGGGCAGAACCGCCACAAGCAAGCAAGGTGCCGCTCGGGGTTCATCACCGGCGAACCGCCGTCCCTTCCGCACCAGCTAGAGCAATTTCAGGCTGACTGTACAGCCTGAAATTACTTTAGCTCTTTGTTTGATCGCATGATTCATACGCCTTGAACGTTCCGCTCAGCGTGATCATGCTCTGGCATTATTGACCGATCTGCCTGCCCACAAGGCCAACGCCCGCCACCCGCCACGTTCCAGGGCCATCGCGACGTCCGAAAGCTCCGATAATCGCTTACGCAAGGTGCGCCGCACCAGAAATCCTTCACACCGCGATCCCACCCAAAACCCCCCTCAACCGTTTTCCCTTGCTTTCCGCCAACTAACCGTCCTACCGGGAACACATTAAGAACAGGCTACCCACCCATTTCAGCCGGATCGCCTTCCATGACCCGGTGGGCCGACGCCACGCCCCACCAGACGACGACGCCCAACCCGAAAGCCCAAACGGCCCATACGGCTTCGCCATCCTCATCCGCCAGACCCTCTTCACTCTCACTCCATTCTTCATGGACGGAGCAGACGGCGACGCCGCATACACCCGCGCCGCCGCCAGGGAGATCCTGGTATCCTACCGAGCTGGATCAGCTCTCGAAATTCAGCCCGCTACCGAGTGCATAGTCTTCGCCTACTCCGCCATGGAAACGCTGCGCCAAGCCAAGGCCGACCCCGAAATGCCCGACACAACGGCGCCTCCGCCTCCGCAACAGCGCCGCATCGCTAAACCGCGCCAGCCACCGCAACCGTCACAGCCTCGACGCCCTCCGCAATTTCCGAAGCGCGCGCCCCAACCGCCCAAATCCGGACCACAAGATCCAATCGGGATAATGCCGGTCCTGCTGGAAAAGATTGCCAAGCATCACGAACGCATGGCCGCCGCCCGTGCCCGGGCAGCGCCCCCACCCCCAATTATGAACCGCCAGCAACACCGCTCGGCCGAACTGACAGCAAGGCGCGAAGCGCGCCGAGCCCAGAGACAGGCCACCCCAAGCCAAGCGACCCCACCAAAGCCCAACCGACATTTTTACCACACTGGTGCCCCAATCGGAGGATGAATTGTTGCGCGGGACCGGGTCCGGTTCCAAAACACACTCAGCTTCCTCCTTACCTTGGCTGGACGTCACGAATGCCGACAGTGCACGGCGATTCTACTCTAGCGGCCCCCCAGGGCGTCCGCCTCGCCGGAAAATCCACGTCCACCACCCAAGACGAAACGGCATCGAGACGAGCCCAGGTCCGGCGTCCGCGCCGCCCGATCGGCTCCGCCGTCATGCATGCGCCGCAAGTGCTGCGTGCCCTGGTTCGCGCGGATGAAATCTGGCTCGTCGTCCTCGCCGCGTTCGTCGGCTGCGCCACCGGAATCATGGTCTGGCTGATGACGGCCACGACCCAGCTCATTCATGAAACCCTTTTCGGCATCGCACACAGCCAGCGTCTCAGCGCGATGTCCTCGCTCGATCCACTGCGGACCGTGCTCGTCCCCACCATCGGCGGCCTTGTCCTCGGCCTGTTGACGCTCGGCATCGCCCGGGTCCGTCCACGCCGAACCGTCGATCCGATTGAGGCCAACGCCCTGTTCGGCGGCCGGATGTCGATGAACGGCAGCCTGATCGTCGTGCTGCAGACCATCCTGTCCAACGGCGTCGGCGCCTCCGTCGGGTTGGAAGCCGGCTACACCCAGATCGGTTCGGCCCTCGCCTCCCGCTGGGGCCACGCGTTCCGGGTCCGCCGCAATGATCTGCGCCTGCTGGTGGGCTGTGGCGCCGCCGCCGCCATCGCCGGCGCGTTCAACGCCCCGCTGACCGGCGCGTTCTACGCGTTCGAGCTGGTCATCGGTAACTACACCCTGGTCGCGTTCGCCCCCGTTGCCGTCGCCGCCCTTGTGTCCCAGGCCGTGGTACGCGCCCTTGGTGGCACCATCTTCGACCTGGCCCCGCAAGTCCCCGCCCACATAGAGCCGCTTGACTACATCCCGATCCTCGCCCTCGGCATGCTTTGCGCCCTGCTCGGTATCTCCATCATGCGCGGCGTCACCATCACGGAGGAGCTGTTTCGAAAAAGCCGGGTCCCCATCTGGCTCCGTCCCTCCATCGGCGGACTGGCCATCGGCGTGCTGGCGCTGGTCACGCCCGCCGTGCTGTCCTCCGGACACGGCGCATTGGGTCTTAGCTTCGAGGCGCACGATTCGCTGCGTTGGGTCGTCCTGCTCGTGATCCTGAAGGCGACCGCCTCGGCGATCTCCATCGGCTCCGGCTTTCGCGGCGGCCTGTTCTTCGCTTCCTTGTTCCTCGGCGCGCTGTTGGGCAAGGCCTTCGCCGGCGCATTGGCGCTGGTCAGTGCCACCCACGCCATCCCGCAGGAGGTTTGCGCGCTTGTCGGCATGAGCGGCCTGGCCGTCGCGATCATCGGCGGCCCGCTGACCATGGGCTTCCTCGCGCTGGAAGCGACCGGAAGCCTGCCGATGACCGTCGCGGTGCTGGCGGCGTGCGTGGTGTCCTCGCTGACCGTGCGCCGAACGTTCGGCTATTCGTTCGCCACATGGCGCTTCCACCTGCGCGGCGAAGCGATCCGCAGCGCCGTCGACATCGGCTGGATGCGCAATCTGACCGTCGGACGAATGATGCGGCGGGAAATGCGAACGGTGCGAGCCGACACGCCGCTCAGCGCGTTCAAGCGCGACTTCCCGCTGGGTGCCGAACAACGTGTCGTCGTGCTGGATGACGAAGACCGTTACGCCGGGATCGTGCTGCTGCCCGAAGCGCACGCCGATGAGGACGACGCCCACAAGGCGCGCGACATCGTCCACTACGCCGACACCGTCCTGCTGCCGCAGATGACGATCAAGGAAGCGGTTGCAATGTTCGAGAACGCCGAAAGCGACGCTCTGGTGGTGGTCGACAGCGCCCAGGAACGCCACGTCATCGGCGTGCTGACCGAACAATACGCCCTGCGCCGCTACAGCGACGAACTCGATCGTCGCCGCCGCGAACTCTCGGGTGAATAAGGCCCGGCTGAATAAGGCCCTGCGCCGCCCCACCCCGGCCTCGTTGACCGCTCGGATTGACCGCGGCGGCAACCCAATCGACACTGCCGGACTAAATCGGGGGTGCAGATGGAGTTTGGCGTTTTCCACGAGTTTCCGTCGCTGGTTGGGCGCCCGGACTCCGACGCGTTCCACGAAGCTTTCGCGATCGTGGAGGCGGCCGACGCGTGGGGTCTCGACGTCATGTGGCTCGCCGAACTTCATTTCGATCCCACCCGCTCGGTTTTGTCCGCCCCGCTTTGCATCGCCAGCGCGATCGCCGCCCGCACTACCCGGATCAAGATCGGCATCGGCGTGCAGGTACTTCCCCTGGGCAGCCCGTTGCGGATCGCCGAGGAAG
>JAQGHW010000464.1 GCA_028291505.1 Rhodopila sp.
CATCCTGAGAAATGCCTTTGCGTTGGCGAAGACTGGGCTGATGGCAATCCCGAGTTGCTGCATCATTTGCTCCGGGCTGTGCTGCAGGCCCAGATCCGCTGCGACTCACCGGAGGAAGCTTCCGCGACAGCGGCGCTGCTGGCAGATCCAGATGGCTTGCGGTTGCCGGAGGAAGCCTGCCGAGCCGCGTTACCAGGCGGCTCGGGGTCTGAATTGATCCGGTTCCATTCGAGAGAAGCCTGGTTTCCAGCGCGGGCGCATGCGCTGTGGTTCCTTGGTCAGATGCGGCGCTGGGGCTGGCTGGACGAGCTGACCGACGCCCCAACCCTGGCAGCACAGGTCTATCGGCCTGACCTGCTCGCGTCGGCAGTCGAGGCAGAGGGCCTCTATCCCGCGACTGCGCTACCGGCGCTGGAGGGGACGGCTATGCTGCCGATGCCGGACGACGATGCATTCGCACCCGGAGCACATAGTCGCCGATAATTGCTTCGATCAAAATCTATCGTAATGCCTTATTAATAGTCTTTTGATGATGATATTTTTGGCTACTCTGCTTAGCTGGTCCGATCACATCATGTGCACTCGGAAGATCCAGACTGGCCTCGTTCTTGCGTCGTCTGCTGCCAGAGTTTCACGGCTCATGCGGACGTGCCCAACGGAGGGCTCGGACCGATCCAGAAGCGTCTCGCGCTTCAAGCAATCGACCGGCGAACCAACGATGGTTTGCCTCGCGAGTGAACCACCAATGCATAAGGGCTTCTTCAAGGCCGGTCATCTGCCGACTCTCTTTGCGTCCTTCCTTTATTTCGACCTCAGTTTCATGGTTTGGGTGATCCTCGGCCCCCTGGGTGTCGCGATCGCCAAAGCACTGCACCTCGACCCGGCTCACAAAGGACTGATGGTTGCTACACCAGTTCTTGCCGGAGCCGCGCTTCGCGTCGTGCTTGGGCTTCTGGTCGACCGCTTTCAGGCGAAGCAGGTTGGTGTCGGCGCCCAGATTGCCGTCATCGCCGGGCTGATCGCCGCCTGGGCAATCGGCATCGACAGTTTCGCCGCGACGTTGCTGTTAGGCTGCGTGCTGGGTCTCGCGGGAGCGTCCTTTGCCGTAGCCTTGCCGTTGGCGTCCGCGTGGTATCCGCCGGAGTTTCAGGGCACCGCGCTGGGTATCGCGGGAGCGGGTAACTCCGGCACCGTTCTGGCGGCATTGTTCGCCCCGGCGTTGGCCATTGCATTCGGCTGGCAGAACGTGATCGGCATGGCGGCGATCCCGCTGGTGCTGGCGCTGTGTGTCTTCATCTTCGCCGCCAAGGACAGCCCAAGTACACCGGCGCCGAAGCCGCTTGCTGCCTACTTCGCGCTGCTCAAGGTAGGCGACTGCTGGTGGTTCATGTTTTTCTATAGCGTGACCTTCGGTGGGTTTGTCGGCCTGGCGTCCTCACTGACGATATACTTCAATGACAACTACGGCCTGTCCCCGGTTGTTGCCGGTTACTGCACGGCCGCGGTGGTGTTTGTCGGCTCGCTGGTGCGTCCGGTTGGCGGAGTGCTCGCCGACCGAGTTGGCGGGGTCCGTGCGCTGATCGTGCTCTACGCGGTCGCCGCTTGTGCTTTCGCAACGATCTCGACCGGCCTGTCGACGATTTATCTGGCGATGCCCGTGTTCCTGATTGGCATGTTGGCGCTTGGTATGGGCAACGGTTCGGTGTTCCAGCTGGTGCCGCAGCGCTTCAAGCGGGAGATCGGCGTCATGACCGGACTGGTTGGCATGAGCGGCGGTATCGGCGGGTTCTACCTGGCGTCCAGCCTTGGGTATTCGAAGCAGATGACCGGTAGCTATGGCGCGGGTTTCCTGGTGTTTGCCCTGCTCGCAGCCGTGGCCTTGGTCGGCATCAGCGGCGTGCGCCGGCGGTGGCGGACGACATGGGGCGAGCTGTATGACTCGGCTCGGGTTTGAGGGGAGACATCGTCATGAACATGATCGCTCCTCGCCGTGCGCGACTGGTCCTGGTCGGGAATGGGATGGCCGGGGTGCGCGCCCTGGAAGAAATCCTGAGCCGCGCACCCCATTTTTTCGAGATCGTCGTGTTCGGTGCCGAACCGTATGGCAGCTATAACCGCATCATGCTGTCGCCAGTACTGGCTGGTGAGAAGACGTTCGAATCGATCACGACACATCCAAAGTCGTGGTATGAGGAGAACGGCATCGAACTGATCGCGGGGGAACAAGTGGTCGGCATCGATCGCCACGCCAAGACCGTGACCGGTGCTCGTGGCACGGTGCGTCCCTACGACGTGCTGCTGCTGGCCACCGGATCGAACCCGGTGATCATTCCGCTGCCCGGACATACGCTGCCGGGCGTCATCGGCTTCCGCGACATCGCCGACGTCGAAACGATGACGGCAGCGAGTGCGTCGGGAACTTATGCCGTCGTCATCGGCGGCGGTTTGCTTGGACTGGAAGCCGCGAATGGCCTGGCGCGGAACGGTATGGACACAACCGTGCTGCATATCATGCCGACGCTGATGGAACGGCAGCTCGATCCGGTCTCGGCTGAAACGTTGAAGGCGGACCTCGGCACCCGCGGGATCAAGGTGATCACCGAAGCCAACACCAAGGCGATTCTTGGCGAAAAGCGGGTCGAAGGGGTGATATTGGCGGACGGGACCAACCTGCCTGCCGATATCGTGGTGATGGCTGCCGGCATCCGTCCCAATATCGCGCTGGCAAAGGACGCCGGCCTGGCTTGCGGGCGCGGTATCCAGGTTGACGATGGCATGTTGACCAGCGACCCCGCGATCTTCGCGGTCGGCGAATGCGTCGAGCATCGCGGCGCGCTGTTCGGGCTGCTGGCGCCGCTTTACGAAATGGCCAAGATCGTTGCTGATCGCATTACAGGAACGGTGGATAGCAACTATCTGCCGGCGGTAACCGGCACGCGGCTGAAGGTCACCGGGATCGACATGTTCTCGGCTGGTCATTTCATGGTTGACGAGAACACCGATGACGTCGTGTTCCGTGATGCAGCCCGCGGCGTGCATAAAAAGCTGGTCATACGCGACGACAAGCTGATCGGCGTCGTGCTGTATGGCGAGGCTCGGGACAGTGCGTGGTATTTTGATTTCATTCGCAATGGAACGGATATTTCTTCGTTGCGAGACACGCTGGTATTCGGACCTGCCGTGGGCAACGGCGGCGATGCTCCGGGCGTGGGATCTCTGCTGGACACAGCGGAAATCTGTGGCTGCAACGGCGTCAGCAAAGGTACGATCCTGACCGCGATCGGAAAATTCGAGCTGACCACCGTTGAGCAAGTCCGAACACGGACC
>JAQGHW010000506.1 GCA_028291505.1 Rhodopila sp.
CACAGGGGCACGATGTGACGATCATCGACGGCGCGGTGTCCGGCGACACCACCGCGGGCGGAAGGGCGAGGCTGGATTGGACCCTGGCCGATGGTGCGGACGCGGCGATCGTGGAGCTGGGCGCGAATGACGGGCTGCGGGGGGTTGACCCCAAGGACATGGAGGCGAATCTAAGCGCCATCCTGGACGAACTGGCCGCAAAACATATCCCGGTGTTGCTGACAGGAATGTATGCGCCGCCGAACATGGGGCCGGAGTACCAACAGGCCTTCCGAGCGGTTTACGATCGGCTGGGGAAGCGGCCGGGCGTGATATACGATCCGTTCTTCCTGGAGGGCGTGGTGATGCATGCGGAGCTGACCCAGGCCGATGGGCTACATCCCAATGCCGAGGGGGTGAAGCGCGAGGTTGCGCGAATCCTGCCGGTGGTGGAACAATTGCTGGCGGAGCTGCATCCTGGATGAGGCTGGCCGCATGAGGTTGACAGGATGAGACTATTTGTCGCCCTCGATCTGCCGTGGCCCTTGCGGGAACGGCTTTCGGATCTCGCCGGGGCGGGGTTGCCCGGGGCTCGGTGGGTGCCTCCGGCGAACTACCACATGACGCTGCGGTTTATCGGTGAGACTCCCGGACATCGCGCCGAGGACATCGATACGGCGCTGAGCGGGCTGCGGGCACGGGGGTTCTCTCTGACGCTGGCTGGTTTGGGCACGTTCGCCAAAGGCGGGCGGAGCACGGCGCTGTGGGTGGGGGTGGAGCGGAACCCGCAGTTGGACCACCTGCAGAACAAGATCGAGACGGCGTTGCAGCGCTGTGGGCTGGAGCCGGAGCGGCGGCGGTTTCAGCCGCATGTGACGCTGGCCAGGTTGGATAACGTGCCGGAGGGGAAGCTGGTGTCGTATGTCCAGGCGCATAACCTGTTCCGGGCGGAGCCGGTGCCGGTGGAGCACTTCACGCTGTTCAGCTCGCAGTTGGGGAAGGAGGCTTCGGTTTATACCCCCGAGGTGGAGTACGGGTTGGGTTAGCTGCAAGTGCGACGCGGGTCCGAGACGGACTCTAAACCAGCCGCCCGTCCCGCAGCGTCACCGTCCGGTCCATCCGTGCCGCGAGGTCCGGGTTGTGCGTGGCGATCAGCGCCGCCACCCCTTGATCGTGCACGATCGCCAGCAGTTCCGCGAATACACCCTCGGCGGTCGCGACATCCAGGTTCCCGGTCGGCTCATCCGCCAGCAGCAGCCTGGGGCCGTTGGCCAAAGCCCGGGCGATGGCGACGCGCTGCTGTTCCCCGCCGGACAGCTTGCCGGGCAGGTGACCCAGCCGAGCCGCCAAACCGAACGTCTTGAGCAACGACCGACCCCGGTCAGCGGCCGCTCGGCGGGATGCGCCCGCGATCATCTGCGGCAATACGACATTCTCCAGCGCGGTGAATTCGGGCAGCAAATGGTGGAACTGATACACGAAGCCGATCGTGTCCCGACGAATGGCGGTGCGCGCGGCGTCGGGCAATCCGCCGGCATCACGTCCCTCGATATGGACAGAACCGCCGTCGGGACGATCCAGCAGCCCGGCGACATGCAGCAACGTCGATTTGCCCGCCCCCGAGGGCGCCACCAAAGCAACGATCTCCCCGGCGCGCACCGTCAGGTCGGCGCCGCGCAGCACCGCAAGTTCGCCGGCGTCGCCGCGATAGATGCGGGTGACGCCGCGCAGCACCAGCGGATCACTCATGCCGCAGCGCTTCCACCGGATCGGTCCGAGCCGCCCGCCAGCTGGGGTACAGCGTCGCCAACAGCGACAGCACCAGACCGAGCGCCACCACCCGGGTGACGTCGCCCCAGTCGATGGTGTTCGGCAGTTCGCTCAGCATGAACACCGAGGCATCGAACACCCGCCCGCCGGTCAGCCGTTCGACGAAATGCTGCACGGCGGCGATGTAATGGCAGAACACGACGCCGATGATTGTTCCGATAACCGTGCCGCTGACGCCGACGAACGCGCCGCACATCAGGAAGATGCGCATGACGGAAAAGCTGCTGGCGCCAATGGTGCGCAGGACGGCGATATCGGCGCGCTTGTCCTTGACCAGCATGATCAGCGACGAAACGACGTTGAAGGCGGCGACCAGCACGATCATGCCCAGGACAATGAACATCGTGTCCTTCTGCACCTGCAGCACGCCGATGATGGTGTCGTTGGCATGGCGCCAGTCGCGGGCAAAGACTGGGCGACCCTGCAGCAGCGGCGCAAGCTGGCCGCCCACCACGTTGACCTGATCGGGGTCGTGCAACCTGATCTCGATACCGGTGACGGCGTTGGGCTTCTGGAAGAACACCTGCGCCGCTGGCAACGGCAGGAACACCACGCTGTTGTTGTAGTCGTTCAGCCCGGAGTCGAAGATCGCCACCACCTTGTAGGCCCGCACACGCGGGATGGTGCCGAAGGCGGTCGCCGCGCCCTCGGGTGAGATCACCGTGAGGGGATCGCCGATCCGCAGCCGGTATGTGGTGGCCAGCCCGACGCCCACCACGATCGCATCGTCCCCGGTGAAGTCGGCCAGGTTGCCGGCGACGACATGGTCGCTGATCGGGTGCAGCCCACGCAGGTCGTCCAGGCTGATGCCGCGAACCAGGCCGCCGCGCGCCCCGCCACCCTCGGTGCTCAACAGCGCCTGGCCGTCCAGCACCGGCGTGGCCGAGGCAACCCCATTGATGCCGCGGATCCCGTCCACCAGCGGCTGGTAATTATCGAGCTTCTGCCCCGCATAGGCCTCAATCGAGATGTGCCCATTCACCCCCAGGATGCGCGACACCAGCTCGACCTGGAAGCCGCTCATGACCGAGGTCACCACGATCAGCGTCGCCACGCCCAGCGCGATCCCGACCAGGGAGAAGGTGGCGATGATCGAAACGAACCGCTCCCCCCTGCGCGCGCGCAGGTAGCGGCCGGCGACCAAGCGTTCGAACGGACCGAACATCTAGCGCGTACCCGGGCCGGTCGCCGATCGTGCCTCACCTAAGCCAGCCCCGACCCTTTCGACGACCACCGGCGCCTCGAAGCTGAACACGCTCTACCCGATCCGGCCCAGGGCTTCTTCCGGCGTTACCTCCACGCGTTCCCCGGTGGCGCGCCGTTTCAGCTCCACCTTGCCGGCGGCCGCACCGCGCGGCCCGACGATCAGCTGCCAGGGATGCCCCATCAGGTCGGCATCGGCGAATTTTGCCCCCGCCCGGTCGGGGCGGTCGTCGTACAGCGCATTGCCACCGAGCGAGGCGTAAAGCCGCTCGCACAGTGCGTCGCATGCCGCGTCACCGGTTTTGAGGTTTAGAATGGCAGCCTTGAACGGGGCGACGCTGTCCGGCCAGATGATGCCGGCGTCGTCGTGACTGGCCTCGATCACCGCGCCGACCAACCGAGACACGCCGATGCCGTAACTACCCATTTCCGGATGCACCGGCTTGCCGTCGGGGCCCGCGACGGTCGCGCCCATCGCCTTGGTATACTTGGTGCCGAAGTAGAAGATGTGGCCGACCTCGATCCCCCTGCCCTCGCGCTTGCGATCGGCGCTCAGCTGATCCCAGCGCGCGACGTCGTGCTTTTCGTCCGTGGCGGCGTAGTGGGTCGTCATCATCTGGAAGAACCGCGCCAGATCGTCCGGCTGGTCATGACTGAAGCCGCCGGCGTCGTTGGCGAGGTAGTCGATCTCCTCGAAGGCGGCGTCGTAATACACCTGGCTTTCCCCGGTCGGGGCCAGGATGATGAACTCATGCGAAAGGTCGCCGCCGATCGGGCCGGTGTCCGCCTCCATCGGGATCGCCTTCAGGCCCATGCGTTGGAAGGTGCGCATATAGGCCAGCATCATCTTGCGGTAGCTGACCACCGCGCCGGCATGATCGAGGTCAAAAGAATAGGCGTCCTTCATCAGGAATTCGCGCCCGCGCATCACACCGAACCTGGGCCGCACCTCATCACGGAATTTCCACTGGATGTGGTAAAGGATCTGCGGCAATTCGCGATAACTTCTGATGGACTGGCGAAACAGGTCGGTGACCATTTCCTCGTTGGTCGGGCCGTACAGCATGTCGCGGTCGTGGCGGTCGGTGATCCGCAGCATCTCCTTCCCGTAGCCGTCGTACCGGCCGCTCTCCCGCCACAGTTCGGCGGGCTGGATCGTCGGCATCAGGATTTCCTGCGCCCCCGAACGGTCCTGCTCTTCGCGGACGATCCGTTCGATGTTGCGCAACACCCGCAGACCCAGCGGCAGCCAGGCGTAGATGCCGGCCGATGTCTGCCGCACCAGCCCGGCACGCAGCATCAGCCGGTGCGACGTAATCTGCGCCTCGGCAGGGGTTTCCTTCAGCGTGGGGATGAAGCCGTGGGACAGGCGCATCGCAATCGAATTCCATTCTACATTCAGCCGGCGGTGGTCGTAACGCGTTTGCCCGACCGCCGCTACCGGGCTAAAGTGCGGTCGCCGTCGAGTGACCGGGAAACGCCGTAAGTAATTGCCGGCGCGGGCAATGCTGCATCGCAACGCAAAAGAAAAAACAAGTCAAAATTGGAATTTTTGTGCGTCGCACAATGGTTTTTCGCAATAAACTTTCCGTTATCCGTCGAAAAAGTAACAATACCACGTGACATGCGGCGTGAGATTGGGTAACAAGGCGAGGGCAGCCTACCGGTCGGTATGCAGGCCAGGTTTGGGGAGGAAACGCCATCCGCCCGGCAGGCCGAGGACACTGTCCTCCGCCTGTCCGAGGCGGGGCAGCGTGGCGAACGTCAAAAAAATCATAATCAATCTTCCGGCTCGGCAAAAATGCCGTGCCGGAAACTGACGTAATCGCTGCGGATCAGCAGGTAACTGCCGGTCCACAGTACACATGTAACTATCGTCGTAACGATAACCTTCTTCAGCAGGCGTGGTCGCTCCGGCGCACCGCGCCAACCGCTTGTGGCATCCGCCTGCTCCACCGGCTTGGTGCCGATCGGCAGCACCGCGAACAACGCGGTCCACCAGATGACGACGAACAGCACAGTACCGGTGAACCAGTTCATCGCGTCAGGCCATGATCGTTTGAGGTTGCATCAATTCAGCTGTCCGAACATGGTCTAACTCCTTGTTTGATCACATGATTCACACGCTTCGTGCGAACAGCGCATCCTGCGGACGACGAACGTTCCCCTCGGGTTTCGTCAGCTTGGCTGACGCCAACGAAACGCTGGCCGCTCAGCGTGATCACGCTCTGGTGTCCCGCATCTGAAGTCCGCCACAGCGGCGAACCTCGGAATGCGCCACACCAGCTCTTTGTTTTCAGTGGCCTGCTTCCCCCTGCGTGCGTCGCAAGGTGCGACGAATTTCGGGGGCAGGACACTAGACCCGGATCAGATGCACATCGACCATTGGGCGCTTGCCAAGCTTGCGGCCCAGAGTACGGCGAAGTGCTGCACGAGCGGCATCCTGCAGCGCCGCGTCGTCACGCCTCAGATTCGCCGGCAGATCCTGCAACTGATCGGCAAACTCGCCCGCCACCCGTTCGGTATCGGGATCCTCCGCGTCCAGCAGCCCGGGCGCGCTGATCCTGGGCCGCCCGCGAAGGTTGCCGGCCTGGTCGACGGCGATGCTGGCGACGACAATACCGTTGAACAGCATGCGGCGGCGCGCCGACATCACCTCCCCCTTCAGCGGCACCAGGCGCGTGCCGTCCAGCACCAGGCGACCGACGGGCGCGCTGTCGGTGATGGCGGGGCGGCCAGGCGACAATGTCAGGATATCGCCATCTTCCATCATGAACGGCGTGGCACCCGCCTCCCGCGCCAGCTCGGCATGGGCGGACAGATGCCGCCACTCGCCATGCACCGGAACGGCGTAGCGTGGCTTTACCAACCGATACATGCGGCGGAGTTCATCGCGCGCCGGGTGGCCGGAGACGTGCACCAGATGGTCGTCGTCGGTCATCAGCCGCACCCCGCGGCGCACCAGGTTGTCCTGCACGGTGCCGATGGCGCGCTCATTCCCGGGGATCATGCGGGAGGAATAGATCACGGTATCCCCTTCCCCCAGCGAGACCCGCGGATGGTCGTCGCGGGCGATCCGGGACAGCGCGCTGCGTGCCTCACCCTGGCTGCCGGTGATCAGCAGCAGGATATTATCGTCCGGCACGTCGTCGATGTCGTCCTCGGTCAGGAACGGCGGCAACGTCTTCAGGTAGCCGCACTCCCGCGCGGCGGCGTCCATGTTGCGCAGCGACCGCCCGACGATGGCGACGCTGCGGCCGGAGTCGTGCGCCGCCAGTGCCACTGACTCCATGCGTGCCACATTGCTGGCGAAGCAGGTGACCGCGACCCGGCCGCGCAGGTCGCGGATCAGGGCGGACAGGCTGCGGCGCACGTCCAGCTCGCTGCCGGAGTGGCCCT
>JAQGHW010000514.1 GCA_028291505.1 Rhodopila sp.
CCGCCGATCAAGATGCTGAACTTGCTGTGTTATTCGGTCTTTGGACTTAGGCGTTGCGCGATCGTCATGGAACCGACCTGCGGCTTCCGATTCGATAAGCATTTATAATAGTTTGAACCCCGGGTGACCCATCAGCTTGCACCGAGATTGAAGCAGACCCTCAATTGCAGCAACCCGACACCCAGATCGCCAGGCGAGAAATTCCATTACGGGTAATAAATGTTATTTTCGCGTGTGAGATCATTGTTCTCGCTGTGCTTGCCCCCTCGGATCACAATCGCCACGCCATCCACCACCGGCGTGGACACCGCCTCGGGTCCATTTCGTTCGGGCCGCTGTCCATCGGGTTTCATCGGCGCCATTGGTTTCATAGGCTTCATCGGTTTCACGGGGTCTTTCCTCGCATGCGTGAAGGGACTAACGCGTCAGGCGGCGGAGTTTGCTGATCATTCCTGTTGCTGCCGCGGCTCGTCTCCTCCCGAAGGCGACAAGACTTCGAGCGGACCGCTAAGACCCTTGCACCCGGCCAGACCGCCTCTGGTCAACCGGATTTGGAGGAACGCCCGTGACGTGGACGCGAGTTACCGATGTCGACGAGGCCGCCACCTTGTTGCCGGCTTGGATCGGAAGACGTCTAATCGGCTTGCACGGGAGGTTTGGGCTTCTGCTCACAACTGGCGACGTATTGCGGATCACGTCGATCGGTGCCGTGCATCACTCATCGGACGGGGTAATCCTGCTTGATGTCTCACTCGACAACGCAGGTGTGCCAGAAGGCGCTGATCTGGCCTGGCGGTCGAAACACTTCCTCGGAATACCCGTGCCGGGAGCAACCATGGCGACGGTTAACCTCGCCCATGTCGTAGCTACGGTGGAGTTCCTCGCAAGCCTGACGGTTGATTCACCCGGCGACCGTGACGCGCCAACGTCCGCCGAGGTCGTAAGTGAGATGTCCCGCATGGCGGATGAGGTGAGCGATGCGACGCCGGCATCGTCCGTGGCGTCCCTCCCCTCCAACTTGGGTGGCGACGTGGCTCAACTCGGCGAACCCCCTCCGCCAATTGAGATGATCGCTCCAGCCAGCAGCGTGGAGCCGGTAAAGAAGGCGAAAAAGAACAAAAAGCGGAAGAAGTAACGGAGGGTCTTCTCGTGATGGGCGCTGCGCAGTAGGGACTGTCGCAAGTTCTGGGGTCAGGCTGGCTTCGTCCGCCGTCGCCTACCGAGGGACTGGCCGAGTTCCTGAGTTTTCTGGTGATCCAACGGTCGACGCTACCCGACACCCCCGAACTTGCGACAGTCCCTATTGATCCCATCGTCATTTGCTTGCCAACGAGGATGCCATGTCAAAATCCCCTTGACAAAGAAACCCCCATACAAGTTCCGGCCAATCGAAGCATAGCCGGGCTACCGCAGGCCAGGACACCACGTTCAACCCCGCAAACGCGGTCGGTCACGCGGAACACCTTGGAATTCTCTGCTCGATGGAGCATATTGATTGCTCAAAGGAGCAGACCCATGTCCCGTTCAAGAATGTCGGCCCAGGCGATCCCCGCAGTCGCCGCCACGCGTCAGCCACCAGGGCTATCGTATCTCGCCGTGTTTCGCGCATCGCCGCTCGAGCGCATCAGCATGATCAAGCACGGCATCCGCGCTACCGAGGCGAAACGCATCATCGCGGAGCTCGCCATCGGACAAGGTGCGGCGCTCAAGGCTTTGAACCTCTCCGCTGCCACCGTCAACAAGAAGGCGAAGCAGGGCCAGACCTTGTCGCCCGGCGAAAGCGAGCGCGTCATCGGCTTCGCCAAACTCGTGGGGCAGCTAGAGGCGGTCGTCCAGGAGTCCGGCAATCCGGAGGGTTTCGACGCCGCAACCTGGATGTCCCGCTGGCTCAATGATCCCGTCCCCGCTTTGGGCGGCGCGCGCCCGATCGATCTCATGGACACCATGGAGGGCCAAGCCCTGGTGTCCACGACGCTCGCGCAGCTGCAGAGCGGGGCCTACGCTTGAGCCAGACGGTCTGGCGGATCGCGACCGACACACCAGCCTACGAAGCAGACGACCTGTCAGGGGCCGGGGCGAAAGCAACCGGCGGGCGCTGGAACACGGCGGGCATGGCCGTCGTTTATACGTCGCAGACGCGCGCGCTGGCGTGTCTCGAGACGGTCGTCCACCTGAACGCCGGCGGCCTGCCCCTCAATCGTTACCTCGTGGCAGTGACGATCCCAGACGCCCTCTGGGCGAGTGCGCAAATGGCGAGCGCGGCCAGTCTGCCGGTCGGTTGGGATGCCGAACCGGCCGGGCGGTCGAGCATCGAATTCGGCACGAACTGGATACGCTCGGGCACCGCCGCGCTCCTTGTGGTCCCTTCGGTGATCGTTCCGGAGGAACTCAATGTCCTCATCAACCCGCAGCACTCGGACAGCGCCCGGATCACCGCCGCGAAGGTCCGAAAATGGCTCTACGATCCCCGGCTGACCAAGACCCCCTGACGGCCGGCTGTTCTACCGGGCGATCGCCAGGCGCTCCACAAGAAAGGATTCGGGTTTCGGCTGTGCGGACCTTCATTGTCTTCTATTCGTGGCAGAGCGATAGGGAAACGCAGAGCTGCAAGAACTTCATCCGGATCGCCGCAGACGATGCGGCGCGGCGGGTGAGTGCGCGGCTCGATGTCCAGGTCCTCGTCGACGCCGACACCGAAGGCGTCAGCGGGACGCCGCCGATCTCCGACACCATCCTGAAGAAGATCGGTGTGTGTGATGTCTTCCTGGCCGACATGACGTTCGTCGGCTGTCGCGCTGTCGTTTGAACGGCTCTGCTTCACTCTGTATTACTAACCTCAAAAATCCCCTCGAATTGCGAAGATTTTCGTCAGGCGGCCAGCCTGGTAAGTGCCTCGGCGCTGGTATTTCGTGCGGTTATCAATGCCGTAACGATGATGCGACCCTGG
>JAQGHW010000374.1 GCA_028291505.1 Rhodopila sp.
ATTATTATTTTTTTTCGCAACCATGACGCCCCTCTCGTTCTCATTCACGCTGCTGGCACAAATGGGATACGGCCGGTCGCCGATGATATCAGCGCTCGACCTCGCCTGCCTCGCAAGCACCGCCGCCGTGTCGTCGCTGTTTGCCGGACGCTTGAGCCGGTACGGAGTGAGACGTGTCCTGATCGGGGGCGCGACATTCGACCTGGCTGGGCTGTTCATCGGCTTGGCGACCTGTGCGCTGAAAAAGGACTTCCTGCCGGCCGATCTGATCCCGTCGCTGCTGCTGCAGGGCATCGGCTACGGATTGTTCATGACCCCGATCCTGAATGCCGTGCTGAGCGGAATCCAGGATCGGTTCGTGGGTGCGGCAGTGGGCGTCCTGACCATGATGCAAAGAGGCGGCAATGCCGTCGGCTTGGCGGCGTTGGAGATACCGTTTTGGGCCTCCCTCGACCATGCCCGCGTCGCGGGTGTCTCCAACCCTGCCGCGTACGTCCATGCATTCATGGCAGTTACCACCTGCATCGTTGTGATGATGCTGGCCGTCATCGCTCTTCTCTTGCGCCTGCCGCTGGCACCGCCAGTTGCTCCCCTCAGAGAACGATAAAAACGATGCTTCGACATCCGCTCGGCTGGCTGTCCGCGATCCTTCTGCTCGTGATGATAGGCTCGGGTTGGGCCAGTGCGAACGTCATCGCGTCTACGATCTTCAGCGGAGTGGGTCTCGCGGCCACCCAAATCGCCAACGTGGCGCGACAACGTCGTCCACCGGTGGC
This sequence comes from Rhodopila sp., assembly GCA_028291505.1. GTDB lineage: Bacteria > Pseudomonadota > Alphaproteobacteria > Acetobacterales > Acetobacteraceae > Rhodopila. The sequence goes on from JAQGHW010000374.1 coordinate 777, forward strand.
CGCAATGGTCGCCTAGGTGATCACGCCTGATTGCTGTCCGTGATCTCATCGAGCCATGCGCCGATGCTTATCGCCGCGTCGCCGTAAAACGTCCGATAGAGATCCTCGCCGACATACCCGAGGTGCGGCGTGGCCAGCACATTGTCCAAGGTCCGGAAGGGATGATCCGCCGGCAAGGGCTCCGCGTCGTAGACGTCGAGCGCGGCGCCGGCGATCACCAGTGACGACAGGGCCTGGATGAGCGCGCTCTCGTCGACGATGGGGCCGCGCGACGTGTTGATCAGCCAGGACGTTGGCTTCATGAGCGCCAGATCGGCGGCGCCAACAGGCTCACCTCGTCCGCCTGCTCAAGATCAGGTGGATGCTCACCACGTCGGCCTGGCGGAACAGCTCGTCCTTGGTGACCAAGGTGGCCCCCGCGGCGGCGGCGATCTCGGGGGTCAGGTTCTGGCTCCAGGCGATGAGCTTCATTCCGAAGGCGAGGCCAATGCGCGCAACCTGTCCGCCGATATTGCCCAGGCCGAGCACGCCCAGCACCCTGCCGTCGAGTTCGCGACCGACCGACGTCTGCCAGCCGCCGTTGCGGACCGAGTTGCTCTCGCGGACGATGTGGCGCGCGCTGGCCAGAATGAGCGCCCAGGTCATCTCGATGGTAGGCGTCGATCGATAGCCGGTCCCGGTGACACGGATGCCCCTTTCCTCGGCCGCAGCCATGTCGATCGAGGCGTTGCGCGGCCCGGTCGAGAGGATCAGCTTGAGCTGCGGCAGGCGCTCGATGACGGTGCGCGGCAGCGGCGTGCGTTCCCGCATGACGCAGATCACGTGGAACGGCAGCAGTCTTGCGACGAGTGCATCGGGATCGGCGAGGTGATCGTTGAAGACGGTGATGTCCGCCCTGCTGGAGGCCCAGCATGAGATGTGTACATACCGTAGGGACGAGCCCGGCCATAACGGACAAGACACCAATCGCGCAGTATCAAGGCACCGCGATGGCGACCCAGGTCAGCACGTCGCCGCGCTTCACCAGGGCCACGGCGTAGGGATGTTCGGCGGACGGAACCGCGTCCAGGACCCGCGTCACCTGAGCCGGATCCGAGGCCGCCACCTGCTGCACGCGCAGGATGAGATCGCCCTTCTCGATGCCGCTGTCCGCGGCGGTACCGGTCGGATCAATCAACGTGACGGTGACACCTGGCGTGCCGGGGGCCGCGGGGGCGAATTCCAGGCCAAGATGGCGTTGCGCGGCCGGCCCTGGATGAGGCAGGTTCGCTTCCGGCCAGCCTTGCACCGTGACCTGCACGGTCCGGCGCGCGCCGTTGTGGAGGATCTCCAGGGTAGCGCTGCTGCCGATCGCGGTTCGCACCAGCTTTCGTGCCAAATCCCGGGGATCAAGGACCGGCTGGCCGTCGAAGGCCAGGATCAGGTCGCCCGGCTTGACGTTCTCAGCCAGAGTCTGATCGCTACCGGAATCGACCGCATCGACCAGTGCCCCGTTCAGGCTCGGCGCGCCGATGGCCTGCGCGATCATCGCGGTCACCTGCTGCGCCCGTATTGGCAACATGCCCGCCCTGACCTTGCCGTTTTCCGCCAAGCGGTCCAGTACGAAGCGAAGATCGTTGGCCGGTATGGCAAAACCCAGGCCACTCGAGCCGGCAGTAGGCCCGTATAGCGCGGTGTTCATGCCAATGACCTGGCCTACGAGATTGAACAGCGGGCCGCCGGAATTGCCATGGTTGATGGCGGCGTCGGTCTGGATGTAGTCGTCGAAGGGGCTGTCGAAGATGTCACGGTCGACTGCGCTGACGACCCCGGCGGTCACGGTATTATTTAGCCCATAGGGGCTGCCGATGGCGACAGCAGCGTCGCCGACGCGAACCTTGTCACTGTCGGCGAAACCGACCGCGGGCAGCTTCGTGCCGGTATGGATCCGTATCAGCGCGATGTCCGCCTTGACGGTCATCCCAACCAGTTCGGCTCTGAAGCGCGCACCATTTGATGTATAGACAAAGATCGATGCGGCCAGCTCCACCACATGGCGGTTGGTGGCGATCAGGCCGCTGGGATCTATGACGAAGCCGGAGCCGCCGTGAGTGGCCGGCAGCACCTCGGCTGACGCGTCCTTGTCGCTTCCTGCCTCGGGCGTCGCCTCCGGCAGATGGACGACAACGATCCGCACGACACTCGCCTGCACTTTGGCGACGACATCGGCGACTTGGGGCGCGGGTTCGCCTGCATCGCAGCGCGCGATGATGGGCAGCGCGGCACCGAGCGAGGCCACAAGCAGGGCCACCATGGAAACGCGGGTCATCATGGGCGTTCACTCCTGTTCGATAAAAGAACAAGTGAATGACCCCCGTGCGTCGATTAGTTACCGGAGGTCATGCGCTCGTCTAATGCCGTTTCGGGTTGCCGCTGACGTGCTGCCGATCGACGCCGGGAAGAGCCCCGCGACAATGCGCAGCCATACGCTACGGGTGGGTAAACAAGTGGCCAATGCGGCGGCAGAAGCCGGCCTTGTCGCGCGCCCTCAATCATGACGAAGGCTGGGTTGAGTCGGCCCGACGCCCGGTTGGGATTATGCCGAAATCTTCTGAGCGCATCGTGGTTACGCTCCTCGTCGCGATTACCGGTGTTGGCAGCGGACGCGAGATGTGGGCCAGCAGCAGCGCGAGGGTCAGCATCCGGCCGCCGACGCGCACCAGGGGTTCCGGTAGCAGCGGAACCGAAAGTTCGATTCAGACTGGAGACCGGGCCGAGCGGCGAGGCTCGTAGGACCGCATCCGACCTTACCAAGTCATTGGGGAACAAGGTGACCGGCGCGTTCAAAGCGGGTGCCTGCATTAGCTCTGATTCTGCGTCGTCAATGCATTCCAGGCGGCGAGAGAGCCCATGTAGTCTCTCCAGTGTGCGATCTTTCGGTTTTCAGTCTTGATGATTGAGCAGAACCGATTGGTGTATTTCGCGCCTGTCGCGAGGATGGTCCCATGGACTTCGTATTCGAGGACGACAACACGGCCGTCGTCTGTCTTGTGGGTAATCAGCTCATCGGCGGATTGAAGCGCGATGTTATCGACATAGCCCCTGAACTGGCCCATCAGGGCGGCTCGCCCTTGGATAACGCGAGGCCATCCGGGGAAGT
>JAQGHW010000381.1 GCA_028291505.1 Rhodopila sp.
CGTATTTCTCCAAGACCGGCTTTTCCGGCGGGCATGAGCAGGGTGTCGTTGCGGTGCTGAACAAGCAGTACGACGCAGCGGTGACCTGGACGTCGGGCCAGGGCGAGATGTCGGAGGGTTACACGCGCGGCAATCTGCGATCGATGGTGGACCGCAAGATGCTGACGATGTCGGACATCAACATCATCTGGCAGTCGGGCAAAATCCCGAACGGTCCATGGGCGGTGCGGACGGCGCTGCCGGCCAATCTGAAGAAGTCGTTCGCGGATTTCCTGCTTGACCTTCCGAAGTCGAACCGCAAGGTTTACGATGAGGTGGAGCAAGGTTCGGGCGTTGGCTACTCCGTGGCGACGATGGAACTGTATAAGGACATTATCGACTTGCGGTTGGCCGAACGGGGCGCCAATCGGTTCTGATCTGAAGCCGGGGCGCTGCTCCAACCGGGTTGTTGTGGAGTGGCGTCCGGGCTAGAGGGGGGTGATGCAACTTCCGGTCAGACCCTCCGCCGTTGTCTTCGACATGGACGGTCTGCTGTTCGATACGGAAACGTTGTATGAAGCAGCGATCATGGCCGCCGCGGTGGAAGGCGGCCATAAAATGACTCCGGTCCTGTTCCGGCGCATGCTTGGCGGGGCTTGGCTGAACAATAGAGCCTTGCTGGTGGATCATTTCGGTGCGGCGTTTCCGGTTGAAGCGTTCCGGACTGCCTGGATGCGGCACTTCGACCGGATGGCCGACACGCGTCTGGTGCTGAAGCCGGGCGCTGTCGAACTGCTTTGCACATTGGATGAGCTGCGGCTTCCTCGGGCCATCGCCACGTCCTCTTCCTCGCATACCGTGCGGCATCATTTGGCTGCCCACGGTCTAACTGAGCGGTTTGACGCGATTGTGGCGCATGGTGACTACGTTTTTAGCAAACCGGCACCGGATCCGTACTTGAAGGCGGCGGAACGACTTGGCGTCGAGCCACGGCTGTGCCTGGCGTTGGAGGATTCGTTTAATGGTATCCAATCTGCATCCTCGGCTGGAATGATGGTGGTGATGGTTCCGGATCTTCTGGAACCCACCGACGGAATTCGGGCGCTTTGCAGTTTCGTTGCTGATGACCTGCATGTGGTTCGTGGTCTGCTTCTGGCGCCTTCGTCAGCTGGGCAGACGGTGCCGCAGGAACCACCATGCAATGGCGCCGATCAGGACTGAGACGATCATTGGCTCCATAGGTGAGTCGGTCCGGCACAACGGGAATCCCCAGGTTCGACGCAGCGGCCAGGCGAGACGCAGTCCCTGAGGCGTCAGCATATCAGCCGCCAGATGCGACAGATAACCGATGATCAAGGCGGTCACGCCGCCGCGGCGATATCCGGCGTGCAGGAGCAGCATCGTCAGGCCAATGACCGCGATCGCCGAGTGGGTGACACCGCGATGGGAGAACGTTGCCGCGATGGCCGTCGAAATGGGACGGGTGCGTCGTCCGACCCAGGATTTGGGATGGTCGATGTCGGGCAGCAACGACCCCGCGACGACCAGGCCAAGGTAGATCGGGTCGAGCGTGCGAACATGCAGAGCCGGCGCCGCGGCGATCCACGTGGCGAGGCCGACCAGGACGTGCGACCGAGCCATCATCGGGCAGAATTACACGGGTCTGTTGGGAGTTGACAAGTCTCGCTAGCCAAGACCCTGGAGTGCCGATATAGAACCCAGACGCAGTTAATTGAGAAGGATCGATGCGCTGGCGTGACTTGGCCGACGAACGATGTTCGATAGCCCGGCCCGTTTCGATCATCGGAGATCGCTGGACGTTGCTGATCCTGCGTGATTGTTTCCTGCGTATCCGGCGCTTCGATCATTTCGAGGCCAGGCTCGGCATCACACGCCACATTTTGGCGGACCGCCTGCGGAAGTTGGTCGATGCGGGCGTGCTGGAGAAAGTGCCTTATGGCGAGCGGCCGGTCCGACATGAATACCGGCTGACGCAAAAGGGGCTCGACCTGTATCCGGTGATGATGAGTATCGTGCATTGGGGCGATATCCATACCGCGGGAAAAGCCGGCCGCCCACTGCTGCACCGGCATCTGTGGCCATCAATTCGATCCCGTGCCGACCTGCTCAGTTTGCGGCGAGACGATCGATCCACGCGGGGTGCGGGTGCTTCCTGGACCTGGCGCGGGTCGGGATCGGCAACGGGTTCCATCGTAGGTCCGGAGAATGACAACCTTGGGACGCGTTGCGGTTTGCCCGCTCGCGTGGATTGACGAGTTCCGAAACAGAACTTATGGTATTGACTGAGACGGCAGGGAGATGAACATGCAGCGACGGCAGGCCACCGCGGCAGTGGTAGGAGCCGGCGATTTCATTGGCGGTGCGATCGCAAAGAAGTTCGCCGCCGAAGGATTCACCGTATTCGCCGGACGGCGAAACGGCGAAAAGCTGGCGCCGCTTCTGCAAGAGATAGAGGCAGCGGGAGGTCACGCATTTGGCCGCTCCTTGGATGCGCGGCAGGAAGCGGACATCACGGCGTTCCTGCAGGAGGCGGATCGTGAGGCGCCGCTGGAAGTTTGCATCTTTAACATTGGTGCCAACGTCAATTTTCCGTTGCTTGACACCACCGAACGGGTGTTTCGGAAGGTGTGGGAGATGGCGTGCTACTCCGGCTTCCTGGCGGGTCGGGAGGCGGCTCGGTTGATGCTGCCACGGGGGCACGGCGCGATCTTCTTTACTGGCGCAACCGCAAGTCTGCGAGGCGGCAGCGGCTTCGCGGCATTCTCCGCCGCAAAATTCGGACTCCGCGCCGTAGCCCAAAGTGCCGCTCGGGAACTGGGTCCACGGAACATCCATGTCGCGCATCTGGTGATCGATTCAGGCGTGGATACCGCGTGGGTGCGGGAGCGTATCAAGGCACGCGAGGGTGATGATGCACTCGCGAATTTGGACCCCAACCGCCTGATGCGGCCGGAAGCCGTCGCCGAGTCGTATTGGCAGTTGTATCGGCAGCCGCGCGATGCCTGGACGTTCGAACAGGAAATCCGTCCCTTCGGCGAGAAATGGTGAGATCATGAGCAAGGTTGAATTCCATTTCGATTTCGGCAGCCCGAACGCCTATCTCAGTCATCTGGTGATACCGGAGATCGAACAGCGGACGGGTGCCGTATTCGACTACGTGCCGGTGCTGCTGGGCGGCGTGTTCAAGCTCACCGGCAACCGCTCGCCGGCGGAAAGCCTCGTGGGGATCAAGAACAAGCCGGAATATGCGAAGCTGGAGACCCAGCGCTTCATCGAGCAGCACGGGATCACGACATTCCGCGCCAACCCGTTTTTTCCGGTCAACACGCTGGTGCTTATGCGCGCTGCGGTCGCGGCGCAACGGATCGGGATTTTCGCCCGCTACGTGGATGCGATCTATCGGCATATGTGGTCGGAGCCGAAGAAGCTGGACGATCCGGCGGTTCTGCGCGCGGTATTGACCGAATCCGATCTCGACGGTGAGCAACTGCTGGCGCTCGCACAGACCCAGGAGGTGAAGGACGCCCTTCTGACCAACACACAACGGTCGGTCGACAGGGGCACGTTCGGGTCCCCGACTTTCTTTGTGGGCGATCAAATCTTCTTCGGCAAGGACAGGCTGCGTGATGTCGAGGCGGCAATCAACGGACCAAAGGGGTGAGCGTCGCGGTTGTTGCTGGCGTTGGACCGGGAACTGGTGCGGCCATCGCACGACGTTTCGCTGCCGGCGGCTACGACGTCGTCATGCTGGCGCGCACCGCGGATCGGCTGGCTGGGCTGGCGGGAGAAGTCCCAAACACCCACGCTTATCCTTGCGATGTGACCGACGAGGCGCAGCTTGACGCGACACTCGCGCTGGTCCGGGCCCGGTTCGGGGAGGCGGCGGTTCTGGTGCACAACGCTGTGGGCGGGGCCTGGGGAAACTTCCTGGATATCGACCCGCAGGTGCTGAACCGCAATTTCCAGGTCAACACGATGGCGCTGCTGTATCTCGCGCGCCGCCTGGCGCCCGCGATGGTTGCCGCCGGGTCGGGCGCCATCATCGCCACCGGGAATACCTCGGCGCGACGCGGCCGCGCGAACTTCGCCGGGTTCGCACCGACCAAAGCGGCGCAACGCATCCTGGCGGAGGCGATCGCGCGCGAGGTCGGACCGAAGGGCGTACATGTCGCCTACGTGATGGTGGACGCCGTCATCGACCTGGCCTGGACGCGTGCGCGATACCCGAACGCCGCGGATGACTTCTTCATCAAGCCCGCCGCTATTGCCGAGGAAATCTGGCACGTCGCCCATCAGGATCGCAGCGCGTGGTCCTTCAATGTCGAGTTGCGACCGTTCGGCGAGACCTGGTGAGCGAACCACCCGGTCCGCGCCTCCGGATAAGCCTTCCGCTTTCGCCTGAACATGCACTATAGTGCATCCAACCGAGCGTCGATGTTCGGAAGGGCGACAGCAGGAGGCGGCATAGGGATATGGAGTCAGAGAACGCTGTCGATTGGTTCATCGATCGACGCCTGTCGCTAGGCGATGGCACGCGCCTTGCGTTCCGCGATCAGTGGCGCTCACTCAGTTACGACGAATTGGCGGCCGAGACCGCTCGGTTTGCCGGGGCTTTGCTGCGGGCAGGCGTAAGCCGGGAGCAGCGGGTCGTGCTGCTGCTGCAGGACACGGTCCATTTTCCCATCGCGTTCTGGGGCACCATGCGCGCGGGCGCCGTGCCGGTGCCGATCAACACGCTGCTGACCGCGGAGACTGTCGGCTACATCCTTGCCGATTGCCGGACGGACGCGGTGGTGATCTCGGCGGGGCTGACGCAGACATTGGGGCCGGCGATTCGGGCCGCTGGGGTGCGGCATGTGATCGTCTCGAGCCCGGACGGACCCGCACCGGATGGGTTTGCGGCGTTTCTGGAAGGTGGCGATCCGGATACGACGACGGCGGCGGCATCGCCTGATGAGGTGGCGTTCTGGCTTTATTCTTCCGGGTCGACGGGCGCGCCGAAAGGGGTGCGACACATTCATTCCAGCCTGCGTTTCACCGCGGAGACCTACGGCGCCAAGGTGCTGGGGATCGGGCCGGACGACGTGATGTTCTCGGCCGCCAAGGCGTTCCATGCGTATGGGTTGGGCAACAGCCTGACGTTTCCAATGTCGGTCGGGGCCGCAACTGTTTTTCTGCCGGATCGACCAACGCCGGACGCCGTCCTGGCCATGATGCGGACGCACAATCCAACTCTGTTCGGTGGTGTTCCAACCTTGTACGCGGGCCTGCTGGCCAATCCGTATATCGTTCCGGGTGCTGGATCTTCGCGGCTGCGGCGCTGCATCTCGGCCGGTGAGGCGCTGCCGGCAGATATCGGCCATCGTTGGAAATCTGTCGTCGGCGTTGATATCCTGGATGGGATCGGGTCCACCGAGATGCTGCATATTTTTATCAGTAACCATCCCGACGACATCCGTTACGGCAGCAGCGGCAAGCCGGTACCGGGTTATGACGCCCGCATCGTCGATGAACACGACCGGCCGGTGCCGCATGGGGAGGCAGGGGAACTGGTGGTCAGTGGCGATAGCGCGGCGGACGGCTACTGGAACCAGCGCGCCAAGTCCCGGCGAACGTTCCAGGGCGGATGGACCTACACCGGCGACACCTACACGCGCGACGCGGACGGCTATTTCCGCTTCCAGGGACGCAGCGACGAGATGCTGAAGGTCAGCGGCGTCTGGGTGTCTCCGTTCGAGGTGGAGGAAGCGCTGATCGCGCACCCCGCGGTGCTGGAAGCCGCGGTGATCGGCAAGGAAGACCGCGACGGCCTGGTCAAGCCAAAAGCTTTCGTGATCCTGCGCGACGGCCTGGCGGCGGATGCGCTGATCACGGAACTGCAGGCGCATGTGAAGGACCGGATCGGGGTATGGAAATACCCGCGCTGGATCGAGTTCGTCGACAGCCTGCCAAAGACGGCAACTGGGAAAATCCAACGCTTTAGGCTGCGGGAGGGTTGATGCGGGGCAGTCGGATTCATGTCTTTGGCGGAACGCTGGAAACCGGCTGGTGGGGACCGGGGCCGGCGGACGCTCCGACCCTCGTGCTGCTGCATGAGGGGTTGGGCAGTGTGGCGCTGTGGCGCGATGTGCCGGAGCGGCTGGCGGCGGCGACGGGATGGGGCGTGTTCGCCTATTCGCGGTTCGGCTATGGCAATTCCGATTCTACGCCACTGCCTCGACCGGTAACATATATGCACCATGAGGCACAGGTTGTGCTGCCGGAGGTGCTGCACCTGGCGGGGATCGAGCAGGGCGTGCTGGTCGGCCATTCCGATGGCGGGTCGATCGCGGCGATTTACGCGGGGTCGCCGGCTTTGACGGGCAGCGTTCGCCTTCTGGGTCTCGTCACGATCGCCGCACACTTCTTTGTCGAAGATCTAAACATCGCCAGCATCCAAAAGATCAAGGCGCAGTACGAGATCGGCACCCTGCGCCAGCGTTTGGCACGGCATCACCGTGACGTCGACACCGCGTTCCGTGGCTGGAACGATGCCTGGCTGGACCCGCGCTTCCGGGACTTCGACATCACCGGTTTCCTGCCCCACATCCAGGTGCCCATCCTGGCGCTGCAAGGTGCGGCCGATCCATACGGCACCGACGAGCAGCTGCGGGTCTTCGAGGCCAATGTAC
>JAQGHW010000580.1 GCA_028291505.1 Rhodopila sp.
AGAACAGATCGACGCCAGCCCGACCGGCCGAGAACCCCGGCGGCACGATCGACCCGCCCGGCAAATACTTTGCTTCGAACGGCAACAGGTGGAACAGCACCACGCCCAGGGCCGCGAGGCCGCGCAACGCCTGCAGTGAGACGAACGTCATCTCAGCGGTTCGTGCCAACCGGGACCACCCGGGATGCTTCAGACCGCTGCGTGCGTTCGAAGGCCCATAGCCGCTCCAGCATCGCGGAGCGCAGGTCGGCGCGGTGTGACGCAGCGCTCAACTTAGGTCCAAGCCGCGCCGCATCGGCCAACCGGGCGGCCGTCCGTTCTGGGCCAAAGCCCAGCGCACGGCTCACCAAAGGGCTGCTTCGGGCCGCTTCCAGCAGTCCCATGCGGGCTCTTGTCCCAAGCGTCGGCGCGGCGCCGCCGGGCGCGGTCGATACCGCACGGTGCAAGGCGACGCGCTGCATGAACTCAGTTATGGCCGCCTCCGCGTCGAAGCACAGCGCCCCATCACGTGTCGCCTGCTCGGGACGGCCGAAGGTCAATGCCGCCGAGGCCGAGGGGGGCGACACGGGCACCGGCGTGAACGTTACGCCAACCGAGAGGCACCAATCGACCCATTTCAGTACCGACACATTCCGCGTGGTGACGAAGGGAATCCAGGGGATCCCCATCGTGTCGGCGAAGATCGCGCCATGCAGGCTCTCGGTGAGCACGAGGCTGACCCCGCCAATTGCCGCATGCACTCGTTCGGGTGTGTCGATCGGCGAAATCAGGCGGAATCCAGCCGCTTGGCACGCCGCCTCCCAGCCCGGGAAGTGCAACGACTGCCAATGTGGGATGACGCCGACCGCACGCCCGCTCGAATCTCCGGCCAGAGGACCCATGATGTCCGGCGCGAGGATGGCCCCGTCGGTAAGGGCCGTGTCGGTGTCGAGCAATCGCGCCGTGATCGGTCCGCGCACGCACCAGATCCGCCGCTCGACCCGCCAGGTATCGAGGGCATCGTAGCCCGCGCCGGTCGAAAAGACGTGCAACCGGACGCAGCCCGGCGTCGCCATGCCGGCCAGTGTGCCGATGCCCATGAAGCCTTGGTTGCCTGCTCCGTCGAACAGTTCGGGCAGAAGGCGCGGCCAAAGCACACCGTTCAGGTCGTCCCCGAAATTAGGCTGCTTGCCGCGGAAGTAGATCAGTTTCATGGACTTAGGCGCGGACGAGAGTGTCGGCGGCGTAGGTCTCGGTCGGCACGTGGTAGTGCTGCAGCGACTTCATATCCACCTTGTTAAGCACCACGCCGAGCAGACGCGTCGGATCGATCGCGGTATGCTCGAGGCATTCGCGAACCACTTCCTCCGGCGTCCGCGCCCACTCGACGACCATCACCACGCCGTCAACCAGGTTGGATGCCGCGGCGGCATCGGCCACCGGCAGAATGGCGGGCAGATCCATCACCACGAAGTCGAACCGGGAACGCAACAGGGTGAGGAGCGCCTGCGCCTGCGATCCAGCCAAGCTGGGCTGGCCGGAAAGCCCGAGGCCGGTGCGGTCCGCCGAGGCCGGCAAAAACGCCAGGTTGCTGGCAGCGTCGTGCCACAACACATCGTCGAGCGGCACCAGTTCCGACATCACATCAATGAATCCCGCGCGGCAAGCGGGGGCAAGCGTTTTCGACAGCGTCCGTTTGCGCAGGTCGCCGTCGACCAGCACCGTGCGGAATCCCGCCTCGGCCAGGAAGAACGCAAAATTGGCGGAGACCGTGCTCTTGCCCTCGCCGGGAAGAGCGGAGACGCAACCGAGGACATTGACGTCACGCCGCTGTTCCCGGGTGCGCGTCAGACGAAGACGCAGACCGCGGATGGCCTCGGCATAGGGTGAGAACGGCGCGAGCGATGTCTGCCGCAGCATTGGCGGAGCCATGATTTGCTGGTCACCTGGGATGACGAGTCCAGGCTTACGGTCCCGCCATGACCGTGGCTTCAGAACCGGCAGCATGCCGAGGCAGGGCAGACCGAAGGCCGCGCGGACCTGCGCCGCGGTACGCAACCCCTTGTCGAGCGCCTCCCGCAGCAAAGCGATCGCAAAGCCCATCCCCAGTCCGAGGAACGTGGCACCGGCGAGCACGATCAGCGCCTTCGGCCAGCTCTTACGCAGCGGCACGGCGGCCCGCGTCACGACCTGCACTTCCGAAATCGGAAATGACTGGTCCTGGACCGCCTGGGTGTAGCGCACCAGGAAGTTGTCGCGGAGTGACTTGTAGGTATCGGCGGAACTCTGCAGCGCGCGCAGATGCACGAGATTTTCGTTCGTCTGGTCGCCCGCCGTCACCAGGGCGGCAAGCTGGTCCTCGATGGCCTTCTGATTGGACAGCGCCATCTGCCGGTCGCTTTCGGCGGAGTCCGCGATGCGCTTAAGTTCGGACTGAATTTGTACCTGGATGTCTTTGAGCTTGTCGTTCATCTGCAGGACGGCTGCGTGTTTCGGCCCGACCTGCGTCGACCATTCGGCGGCCTGCCGCGCCGCGTCGACGTACTCCTCCCGCAGATGCGTGATGACGAGGTTGTTCAGTGCGTCCGACACATCGCCCGTCCACGTGCCCGCCTGCATGATCTGGTGGATACGGTTGATCCGTGCCTCGGCGTCCGCGGTGCGCGCCCGTGCCAGCACCAACTGGCTGTTGAGCTCGCCGAGATGCCGCTCGTTCATCAGACCCTTATCGGTGTCGACGATCCCGGCTTCGGCCTTGAACGCCTGCACCGCACGGTCCGCGGCGGTCGCCTGTTGCTGCAGTTCGCCGATGCGCTGCTGGAGCCACAGGCTGGCACGCCGCGTGTTGGCGCCCTTCGCGTCCAGACCGTAATCGACGAAGGCGTCGACGACCGCGTTCGCCAGTCGCGCCGACATCACCGGATCGCGCGACACGACGCCCAGCTCGAGGATGAAGCTCAAACCGATCCGCTTAACGTGGATCATCTTCGTGAGCACCTCCACCGCCGCCGTTTCGTGGCTGTCCGCCCGCTGCGGGAGCGGCGTGGACAACAGAGCGAGCAGCAGGTCGAGCACGGTGTTGATAAGCGAATTGCCGTTCGCCATGAACGCCGGGTTGTCGGCGAGATGGAGCCGATCGACGACGACACGGGCGAGGCCCTCCGACTCGAGGACCTCGACCTGGCTTTCGGCGATGCCGTTGGCGAACTGGCTGTCGATGGGGGTGTTATCCGCCTTGAACGGCGCGGCGGCCTGCATGTCAATGAAGACCGTGCTCGAAGCGGTGAAATGTGCGGTGGCGAACAGCAGGTAGGCGACCGCGAGCACATTCATGATCGCCGTGGAGATCGCGACGGTCATCCACGCTCGGCGCATGAAGGCGAGCAGGTCGGGCGCCCAGTCGAACAGGGCAATCTTCGCCGTCATGGCGCGATGCTCCATTTTGGGTTGGTCGGTTGACGGAAGGGGTTCAGGAATCGCAGGCCCGCTGGCAGGCGTAGGGAGGGTGCCAGGACGGCCAGACCGACCAGAGGCACTGCGCAAGCGGACAACGCCAGGGCGACGACAACGACGTAGGCGGTGGCGCTGCGGGGGATATCCCGCCGGGTCAGGACGGCCATCCACGCCAGGATCGCTGCATTCTTGAGCGCGAGCCCGGCCGCGACGGCAACGACGCCGAATGGTGCCAGCGCGACGACGAGGCCGATCCCGCTGGTGGCTGACACGCTGGTCACCCACATCAGCTGGTGATTACGGTGGCGGACCGAGAGCAACGCGCCGTGCACGCTGCCTAGAGCGCGTGCGAAGCCGCTGCAGCCGAGGATCACCGCGAGCGGGGCTGCGTCGGTCCAGCGGTCGCCAAAAACCACGTGGACCACCCCAAGGGCATTGGTCGCCATGAACGCGGCGGGGGCACCGCAGATCACCGTCAGCATCGCCAGCCCGCTACGCAGCCCGGCCGCCCGTTCCGCTGTCGCCTGCAAGGAAAACAGCGGCTGGAACAGGATGGTGGAAAACGACGAGGCGGCGGTGATGAACGTCGTCTCGACGCGCTTGCCGAGGTTGAAGAAAGCTAGCCGTGCGCTGCCGATCACGCCGGCAATGACGATCTGATCAAGGTAGTTGTTTGCCGCGGCGACCAGTCGGACGATGGAGGCGGCAAAGGCCTCCCGCCGCATGTCGGCGATGCAATCACAGTAGATACGCGGACGCACCAGCGCGCCGGTTCCGATGGCCGTGGTCGCGAAGATCAATATCGACTGAGCCGTGAGATAAACGATCAGTCCGTCGAACGGATATCCGTTCAGCGCGACCAGGCCGCCAAGCAACCCCGCCCCAGCATTCGCAACGATCGAGCGCGACGCCATCCGGCCGAAGCTAAGACGTTGCGCGAGTGCCGCCTGCGGCTGCGTCGTCGCGAGATCGAACAGAATTCTCAGGCCGACCACGTCGAGCAGGCAGCCCGCATCGGCGACGCTGGGCAGGAACCGCCCGAGGACGGCGATCAGCGCCGCGAACACCGCCGTCAGCGCGGTTCCCAGGACCAGCAGGATCGCGAATGCCGTTTGATGATGACGATGCGCGCCGGGGCCCTGTTGCAGCAACGCCTCGTACATGCCGGGTGCGCCGAACGCCTTGACGATCTCGGCCAGCGATGTCGCCAGCACGCCGACGCCGACCTGCGCCGGGGAGAGCCAACGAGCGAATGCAATGAAGACGATGAAGGGAAGCGCTACGCCGCCGAGCGCATTCAGGACCGACCACGCGGCGCCGCGTGCGAACGCCGGCGCCGCAGATCTGGCGACTGGGCTGATCATGTCTGTTCCGGTCAGACTGCGCCGCGGCGGAACAGCACCACCGGGATGGTCTTCATCAGGATGGCAAGGTCATGCCAGAGCGACCAGTTGCGGACATACCAGACATCGAGGTGGACACGTTGCTCATAGGTCGTGTCGCTCCGGCCGCTGACCTGCCAAAGCCCCGTCAGACCCGGTCGGGCCAGCATGTAGTATTCCGCATCCTCGCCATAGAAACTCAGCTCGGACTGGACGACCGGCCGTGGACCGACAAGGCTCATTTCGCCGCGCAGGACGTTGAGCAGCTGCGGCAGTTCGTCCAGGCTGGTGTGGCGCAGGAAGCGGCCGATCGGCGTGATGCGGGGATCGTTACGCAGCTTCTGGGTGGCGGCCCATTCGGCGGCTGCGTCGGCGTCGTTCGCCAGCAGGTCGGCGAGGATCTGGTCGCCGTTCACCTCCATACTGCGGAACTTGATGCAGCCGAACGTGCGTCCC
>JAQGHW010000591.1 GCA_028291505.1 Rhodopila sp.
TAATCGCAGGCGGGCAGGGCTGGCAGAACGAGAGAGAACTCGAGCGCATCAACGACACACGCTTCTCAAACTACCGCGTCACCGAGAATATAATTTCGAACGTAAAGCGCGTCCGTCGGATCTCCTACCTGCCGCTGGGGCAACTCGTGACCTTGATGCGCGGCGCACGCGCTCTCCTGTTCCCCTCGCTATACGAAGGGTTCGGTCTGCCGGTGCTGGAGGCGATGACGCTCGGCACTCCGGTGATGACCTCCAACGTGACGTCGCTGCCGGAGGTCGCCGGTGACGCCGCCCTGCTGGTCGATCCTCGAGACATCAGCGCCATGGCAGCCGCGATCCGCCAACTGGACAACGACACCGATCTGTTGGGCGAACTGTCCGTTCGCGGTCGCATCCAGGCCGCGAAATTCAGCATGGCCAACTACCAGGCTCGGCTCCAGGATCTATACTCGAACGTATTGGGCGTAAACCATACCACGCTCGGCCGTGGTCCATAGTCCAAACCGCTCCTGAACGCCGCGCGGACGACTTCGACAACCCCCTCCGCCTACATGTCCAAAGCCGTCTTGATAGCGCCGAGCAACGCGTCGGGATCAACCGGCTTGATCAAGATCGGCCCCAGTCGCGAATCGATCAACTCCCGCAACTCGGGATAGGCCGTCATCAGAATGATCGGAAGCTTGGGCCGCGACAGGCGGATCATCAGCGCCAGCGTCACGCCGTGCGCCTCGCCGGCCCGAAGCCGGACATCCGTCAAAAGCAGCTTCCCGCAGCCGGTTTTCGCAAGATCCAGCGCACCGCCGATACTATCGAACGCCGCCACCGCGTATCCGTGCGCTTCCAGCAACCGCGCATACGCAAGCCGCGTCGCTTCATCGTCTTCGACAAGTATTACGTCGGTCGGAACCTCACTGGCCGCCATTCACCGTAACTCCTGGTGGTTGCCGAACGCTCAGGAAATAGACTCTAGCCCATGGGCCGGGAAATGTCATTGATTGTGATCGCCCGGCCTCATTCCACTTGACCCTGCCAAAGCAGCCAAAATCAGATGATCATCCCGCGCCTGCTTCATCTCTGACCGGAAAACCCCGAATTCGTTTCTACAACGGCGCTCGAATCCCCCACCGCGCCCGGACCGCGTCAACCTCCGCAACGACGCCCCCCTTTTCAACAACCCAATAAGCGCTCAGTCTTCCCGCCAACCCGGTCACGCAGACCGGGATCAAGACCGCACGCAACGAAGGGAGAAGACCATGAGCAAGATCGACGGCGCGACCCTGATGGCACGCAGCCTGAAACAGCAGGGTGTCGACTACATGTTTGGTATCGTCGGGTTCCCCGTCGGACCAATCGCCACCGCCGCGCAGGCGGTGGGCATCACCTATGTCGGCATGCGCAATGAGCAGTCAGCCTCCTACGCCGCCCAGGCCGTCGGATACATGACAGGCCGGCCCGGCGCCGCGCTGGTCGTCTCCGGCCCGGGCGTCGTGCACGGCCTCGCCGGCTTGGCCAACGCGCAACAGAACTGCTGGCCGATGATCCTGATCGGCGGCGCCTCGCCCACCTACCAGAACGGCATGGGCGCTTTCCAGGAGGAACGCCAGGTCCAGATCGCCTCGCCGTTCTGCAAGTTCGCCCACGCCGTCGAGCACGTGCACCGCATCCCGTTCTACGTCGAAATGGCAGTGCGCAACTCGATCTATGGCCGTCCGGGCGCCACCTACCTCGATATGCCAGACGACATCATCCTGGGCCAGGTCGAGGAAGAAAAGGTGCATCAGGCCGCCACCATCCCCGAACCACCGCGCATGCAGGCGATGGACCAGGACATCAACCAGGCGCTGAACATCCTGGAATCCGCCGAACGGCCGCTGGTGATCGTCGGCAAGGGCATGGCCTGGTCGCGCGCCGAAGATGAGGTCCGTGCCTTCGTCGAGCGCACCCGGGTGCCTTTCCTCGCCTCCCCGATGGGAAAGGGCGTGATGGACGACACCCACCCCCTCTCGGTCGGCGCTGCCCGCAGCCACGCCCTGCAAGAAGCCGATGTCATCTTCCTGCTCGGTGCCCGCCTGAACTGGATCATGCATTTCGGCCTGCCGCCGCGCTTCAACAAGAAGGTCCGGATCGTGCAACTGGACATCTCGCCCGAGGCGATCGCCCAGAATGTCCCCGCCGAGGTCGGCCTCGTCGGCGACGGAAAAGCGATCGTCGGCCAGCTCAACAAGGCGCTGGAGACCCGCCAGTGGTTCTATCCCAAGGACACCCCCTGGCACGCCGCCATCGCCGAAAAATCCGCCGCCAACGCCCGTCAGATCAAGCCGATGATCGACGACAACTCCTCACCGACCAACTATTACCGCGCCCTGAAGGACATCAGCGCCTGGACCCCAAGCAACGCCGTGATCATCGGTGAGGGCGCCAACACGATGGATATCGGCCGCACCCAGTTGCCCAACGCCGCGCCACGGCTGCGCCTGGACGCCGGCAGCTACGGCACCATGGGCATCGGCATGGGCTTCGCCATCGCCGCGGCGGTGGTGCACCCGGATCGCCCGATCATTTCGGTTTCCGGCGACTCCGCCATCGGCTTCTCCGGCATGGAGATAGAAACCGCGTGCCGCTACCAACTCCCAGTGAAGATCGTCGTCCTCAACAATGGCGGCATCGGCGGCGGCATCGCCGAATTCCCCGCGGACCGCGCGAAACTGCCGCCGCGCGTTCTGACCATCGGCGCCCGCTACGACAAGATGATGGAAGCATTCGGCGGCCGCGGCTGGTACATCGAGGACCCAAAAGACCTCCGCGGCGCCTTGGATGCCGCCATGGAATTCAAGGGCCCCGCGCTCGTCAATGTGCGCCTCCACCCGGAGGCCGGCCGCAAACCGCAGCAGTTCGGCTGGCACACCTCATGAATCAATAGTCCGATCCCAACGCCTGGTTCCTCGAACAGGCTTACGTTCACCGTCATGGCCGGGCGCAGTCCCGGCCATCCACCCCCAAACCTCCGCGTGCGGAACGTCAATTCCGGGACATTGAATCCCGCGTCAATAACCACCCGGAAGAGCAATGACCGTCGGCGAGGCGGGCAGGGTGGTCCGCGAAATGTCCAGCATCGGACCGTCCCGCACATCAATGGCATACTTACCGCGCTCCAGGTCCAGGAACCGAGTCAGCACGTCGCGGGTGAAATAATGCATCGGCAGAACCACGCGCGGCTGAAGCTGCTCGACGACTGCGGCGGCATCCTGCTGGCT
>JAQGHW010000388.1 GCA_028291505.1 Rhodopila sp.
CGTGCGGCGGCGGCAGCCACTGGGCAATGGCCGGCTCGGAATCCCCCCGGTGTGGTGGTGAAGCAGGAGAACGCCCTGGTGATGCCGTCGGCTTTCTCACCGATCCGGTAGGCGACTGGACGGGCGCCGCGGCCGGGCCTTTGATTCGACCCGCGGCGGTCCGTTGGCCGGGTTTCGTGGAGCGCCGCGGATGAAAGTCTTTGTCCTTGGTGAATCGCGCACCGGGACGACGTCGGTGCACGAATACCTCTGCAGGAGCGGCCTGAAGGCGATTCATTACTATGTTGCTGAATCCGGAGTTACCGAACCGATCCACAAGCACAGGGCTTCGAACTGGGCGAAGGTGCGGCGGTTTATCGACGAGTCCGGTTATGATGCGTTCTCGGATTATCCAACGCGGATGTTCTTCAGGGAGCTTGGATCGCTCTACCCGAATGCCTGCTTTATCTTGACGGTAAGGCAGGATGTTGCGACCTGGCGGAGCAGCATGGCTGTTCTGTTGGGCGAACGTCACGATAGCCTTGACCTGCTGCAGGCCTATTACCTGTGTTTCAACGAAGAGATCAGATGCAACTGCGCTGACCTGGGACTGCGATTCCTGGAGATTTGCATAGACGACGACGCGGAGCAGAACGCGCGGAAGATTGGCGGCTTCCTGGGTGTCGATGGGGGAGGATCGCTGCTTCGGCTGAACGCATCGGCTGTTCACCGCTGAGCCCCGGCAAGTCACCCGGCAGCCGCATTCGCTTAACGATCATCGCCATTCCGGAACATCCGGACAGGCCGGAGGCGCGATTACTCCAGCCCCTGGCGGTGCGGCGTGTGCGGGTGCGAGTGATCGAATTGTTCGTAATGCTGCCGCAGCAGGTCCTTGCCATAGTCGTTGCCGTTTGGCGTCCGGACCAGAGTGTGAATGTGGTTGCGCGACGGCTCATCATTGTCGAGCGCGACGCCGCGCTGATGATCGAACTCGATCAGGATAACAGGGCTGTGGATGCGGTAATAGAACGGACTTTCCAGGTGGCAGCGGCCCATCCAGGCAAACCAGGTCTCGTGCAGATGCGCCTTCACCTCATCAAGCCGGATCTCGGCGTGGCCAGGCCGGATGCGCTCCACATAAACGGTGATCAGGTCCAGGAGTAGCGCCTGCTGCTCCGCGGTCAGGCTGTCGTGGCGGATGCCCTGGTAGTGCAGCGCCAGGTTATCGCGGAAGGCGGCGGCAAACACCTCGGCGGGCAGATCGACGCTGATAGTGGCTGCTTCCTGTTGCGTCGGGGACAGCGCGCGCATCAGAGCGAATCCCCTGGTTTCCTCCGCTTCGAAGACGCGGGTGCCGGCATACTGGCCCGATGCCGCGAAAACCGGCTCCGATCCCATGAAATTCGGTGTGAGTATGATCTGGTCACCCAGTGCAAGGCAGTTGATGATCAGGTGGTGGCCGTCGATTTGCCAGCCCCAAGGCTGATCCTCCGAAGGTGTGCCGAAAATACTCAGCCAATAATACCACTCGCCGTATTCCTCGGACCGGCCCGTAAGCTCCCGGATGTGCTCGTTTAGCTTCATGACATCGCGCGCCGTGGCGAAGCCGCTGGCGCTGAGGCTTTCGCGCACCAGGGCGAGTGCCGCCGCACGCGGCCGGTCGCCGAGATCGCGCAGGCAGACGCCGTGACGCATCAGGTAGGGGTGGATGTTGGACCACGCGCGCCAGGCATCACTGTCGGTCGGGAACAGCGCCGTTTCGCTTTCGGCCGACGACAGCGCGGCAAGGAAATTGTTGGCCGCGGCAATCACCGGTGCGAGCGAGATCCCGGTGCGGTGCAGCGGAA
The DNA here is from genome assembly GCA_028291505.1 of Rhodopila sp. GTDB lineage: Bacteria > Pseudomonadota > Alphaproteobacteria > Acetobacterales > Acetobacteraceae > Rhodopila. Next base: position 1,827 of record JAQGHW010000388.1, read on the forward strand.
ACAGCCCGGGGCGTGGTGTGCCGTCAGAGGTAACCCCGGTGAACGCCTCGGCTGTCGCATCCTTGCCGCGTTCCAACAATTCCCTCAGACGCGGCGGCAATGCCGGATCGAGGTATCCAGCGGCGCCAATGTGCCGCTCCCGTGGCCGCATGTTCAAGCCGGCCAGCTTGTCCTGGGATTCTTGTGCTCGGTCCGTCATATGGGCCTCCCTGTCCGGTTCGTGGCTGCTCAGGCTCCGGTTGTGCGGAGAAGGATAATACAAGCGAGAGAACTTGGCACGGTGGTTCCCCAGCGAGCGTCGACGGAGGCTCTTCCGGCATCCCCGATGAGGCAACCAGCCAGCAATTGCTTACGGCGAGCCATCCTTGCCGCGGACGCCCTCGCGCGAAGCGACGCAGGGCCGGCGCGCCCATAAGCTAAGGGGGCTGGCCAACCACCGCCGCCAGTCGGGCCGCCAGCACGTCGGCTTCGGACGGCACGACGTTGGTAAATCCCAGCAGCAATCCCTGGCCGGCGTCGTGTGCCATCGTCAGCGACGACAGGGCGGTTGTCACCAGCCCGCACCGCGCGGCGCGCTTCGCCAGCAAGCCGTCGTCCGCCGCTCCCGGAAACCGTGCGAGCAGGTGCATGCCGCCCAAAGCCATCTCCAGCGTGATACGTTCGCCAAACACCGCTTGCAGCGCCGTCGCCAGACAGCGGCGTCGCTCGGCGTAGAGCACCCGCATCCGCCTTATGTGCCGCGCGAAATGACCGTTCCGCATGAATGCGGCGACCACCCTTTGCTCCAGCACCGGCAGCCCGTTCGTCAGCAGCCTGGAAGCACGCATAAACGCCCGCTCCAGGTCGGGCGGCACAACCAGATACCCAAGGCGCAACGCCGGAAACAGAATCTTGCTGAAAGTGCCCGCATAAAGCACTCGCTGCCCCCGATCCAAGCTCTTCAACGAGGGCAAAGGCCGGCCAACGTAACGGAACTCGCTGTCGTAGTCGTCCTCGACGATCCACGATCCGGCTTCGGCCGCCCAGGCCAGCAGCTCCAGCCGCCGCGGCAATGACAACGCCACCCCCGTCGGGCATTGGTGAATTGGCGTCACAACCGCGAGCCTCGCCTTGGGCGCCGCATTGATGCCCGCCGCCACGCGCAAGCCGTCCCTATCCACGCGAACCGGGACAACACGCGCGCCGGCGGTTTCGAGCGCCATGCGGGTCATGTGATAGCCGGGATCCTCCATCCAGACCGGGTCACCGGGACGCAGCAGGACGCTTTGCGCCAGAGCCAGCGCGCCCTGGTAGCCTCCGGTGATCAGGACCTGTTCCGCCCCGCACTTGATGCCGCGCGCCACCCCAAGATAGGCCGCGACAGCCTGGCGCAATTCAAGCATCCCGGTCGGATTGGCGCTCGCCAGATCCTCGGGTCGTATTGAACGGGCCGCGCGAACCGTCAAATTGGACCACAGCTTACGTGGGAATGCGTCGAGCGCAGGCAGACCCATCTGGAACGGCCGCGGGCCAGCGTCTTCGGCGCTCGGCACCGAAGGAAACACCAACGGGGACTGCTCCACCATTTCGAAGCGCTTCCCAACCTGACCGGATACGATAGTACCAGCCGACCGCCGCGTTTCGATCGCACCTTCACCAGCCAGCAGTGCATACGCAGCATCGACGGTCCCGCGTGCAATGGCCAGTTGCGCTGCCAAAGCGCGCGACGACGGTAGCCGAGCCCCCGGAAGCAGCTGCCCCGCCGTGATCGCGCTGCGCACCCGCGTCGCGATCTGCAGGAACAGTGGGTCCTTCTCGGCGGCATCCAACTTGATGTTAAGCGTCATGGCCCAGTCGACTCGTCTCTTTTTGGCCCTTCACGCTATGCCACCAAAGATGTCCCCTCGGCCACCCTCAAGCCCAACAACAAGGAGCCATCATGCCTCAATCCCTCCCCGAGGTCGTACCCGGCGCCTACCGTGCCATCAGCGGCGTCGAAACCTATATTCGCGGTTGCGGCCTGGACAAGTCGTTGATTGAACTGGTCAAGCTGCGGGCCTCGCAGATCAATGGCTGCGCCTTCTGCATCGACATGCACACCAGGGACGCCCGTCAGCACGGCGAAACCGAGCAGCGCCTTTATTTGCTGAACGCCTGGCGCGAGGCGCCGCTTTACACCGAACGCGAGCAGGCGGCACTTGCCTGGACCGAACACCTGACCCGGGTCTCGACCGATGGTGCGCCGAAGGCCGCCTACGACCGACTGTGCGGCCAATTCTCGGAAGTCGAGATCGCCAACCTCACAGTCCTGATCGGACTGATCAACTTGTGGAACCGGCTCGCGATCGGCGGCGGTTTCCACCTTTCCAGGGCAAACGCCGCATGAACATCGAAATCCGCCCCGCCACGACGCCGGCCGAACTCGACGCCTGCTTCCCGGTGATGCTGGTTCTCCGACCCCATCTGACCTGCCCATCCGAACTGGCCGCCCGCGTACAGATGCAGGCCGCCCAAGGGTACCGTCTGCTCGCCGCATGGCGGGATCAGGCAGTAATCGGCGCCGCGGGCTACCGAATGCAGGAGAATCTGATCCGCGGGCGCTTCTGTTACGTCGACGATCTGGTCGTCGCGGAAACGGAAAGGCGCAACGGCCTCGGCGCCCGCCTTCTGGACGCGGTGGCGGTGGAGGCGAGAAGCGGTGGATGCCGGCGCCTGACGCTCGATGCCGGATTGGACAACCTTTTGGGGCAACGCTTTTACTTCCGTTACGGGATGTTGCCAGCCTCCCTACGTTTCGGCCTCCAATTGGACTGATCGATGCAATCCATCCTCTACATTTCGTGCAGTCCACGTGGGTCAGCGTCGCAAAGCCTCACCTTTGCCGAGGAGGTTCTCACCCGCCTCCGTCAACACCATCCCGCAGCGACAATCCGAAGGCGGGACCTTGCGGCCGACCCTCCAGGCTTTGTCGACGCCACCTTCAGCAACGCCGTCCTGGATCCAGCCAGCCCGCCACAGGCGTTCGCCCAATCCGAAACCCTCATCCAGGAACTGGAGCATGCGGACGCGGTCGTAATCGCGACCCCTATGCACAACTTCACCGTCCCAGCCGTCCTAAAGGCCTGGATCGATCAGGTCGTGCGCATCCACCGGACCTTCACCAGCACACCAGCCGGCAAGGTCGGCGCCCTGACCGACCGGCTGGTGTTCATCGTTATCGCCTCCGGCGGATGGTTCAGCGGCCCCTCGCCAAACGGCGCGCCGGCCCAGCCCGACTTCCTGACCCCTTACCTGCGCGTCGTCCTCAACACGATTGGACTGCGAGATATTCACATCCTGACCTGGAAGGAGTCACCCGAGGCCCCGCCATGCTGGAACGGGCAGTCTCCCTTGCGCGGCAAGCACTCGACCGTGTCCTTCCCCCGCGTTGACCCTTTGATGCCGCAGGGCTAATCACCCTCGGCGGTTCGACGCCACCGTCAGGCTCAACAACGGCGCCGATAGAACTGGAGCGATGCGTGAGAGACGTACGCGACGCGCAAATGATCGCGCGGAACTCCGACGGCAAACTGGTGCGCCGCCCCCTATCGCCGCACCTACAGGTGTATCGCTGGCCAGTCAGCATGGCACTGTCGATTCTTCATCGCATCACCGGCTGTGCCCTGGGCGTCGGCACGCTGCTATTCACCTGGTGGATCGTCGCCGCGGCCAGCTCCGACGACGCCTTTGACCGCGCCCAATGGTTCATGGGCTCCGCGCTCGGTCTGCTACTGCTGTTCGGCTGGTCGGTGGCGCTGATATTCCATTTCTTCAGTGGCATCCGCCACTTGGTCTGGGACGCCGGAATTGGCTTCGACGCGCCGACCTACAACACCACGGGCTGGGGCGTGATTATCGCGACCGCGGTCTGCACCGTGCTGGTCTGGATCGTCGGCCTGGCGGTTTGGTAAGGGGCTGACATGTCTGGAACACCGCATATCGACATGCTGCGATCCCCGCTCGGCCGGGCGCGCGGGTTGGGATCCGCCCGTGCCGGTTCGCGTCATTGGTGGGCGCAGCGCCTGACCGCCCTCGCACTGGTGCCATTGACGCTCTGGTTCATCTTCTCGGTAATCCACTTATCCGGCGCGTCGCACCAGGTGGTGATCGACTGGCTGTCGGCGCCGCTGACCCTGGGCCTGATGCTGGCCCTGATCGTTGCGACCTTTCACCACCTGCAGCTCGGTGTTCAGGTGGTGATCGAGGACTATGTGCATGACGAACGGATCAAGATAGCCTCAGTGCTCGCGGTGAGGGCCCTGTGCGTACTACTGGCACTGATCTGTATCGTCTCTGTGTTGAAGATCGGGCTGTAAGCCCTGAGGAAAACGCGATGAATGCGATCACGATGCCCTCATCACGGGCCTACAACGTGGTGGATCATACCTACGACGTGGTCGTTGTCGGCGCCGGCGGATCAGGCCTGCGAGCTACCTTCGGCATGGGCGCCTCGGGCCTGAAAACCGCCTGCATCACCAAGGTCTTTCCCACCCGTAGCCACACCGTCGCCGCCCAAGGCGGCATCGGCGCCGCGCTCGGCAACATGGGAGAGGATGACTGGCGCTGGCATATGTACGACACCGTCAAAGGATCAGACTGGCTCGGTGATCAGGACGCCATCGAATACATGTGCCGAGAGGCAATCCCGGCCGTCTACGAACTGGAACATTACGGCGTGCCGTTCAGTCGCACCGAGGACGGGCGTATCTACCAGCGCCCCTTCGGGGGTCATATGAAAGAATACGGCAAGGAGCCGGCAATGCGTGCCTGCGCCGCCGCCGACCGCACCGGCCACGCCATCCTGCACACGCTGTACCAGCAAAGCCTGAAGCACGATGTGGAATTCTTCATCGAGTACTTCGCGCTCGACCTGATCATGGACCAGGAAGGCGTGTGTCGCGGCGTCATGGCCTGGAACCTGGAAGACGGCACGATTCATCGCTTCCGTGCCCAGACAGTTGTATTGGCTACCGGTGGCTACGGACGAGCATACCTTTCCTGCACCTCGGCCCACACTTGCACCGGCGACGGCACCGGAATGGTTTTGCGCGCGGGACTCCCGGCCCAAGACATGGAATTCGTCCAGTTCCATCCCACCGGCATCTTCCCCGCCGGCTGCCTGATCACCGAGGGCGCCCGCGGCGAAGGGGGCTATCTGACCAATTCCGAAGGCGAGCGTTTCATGGAACGTTACGCCCCGACAGCCAAGGACCTCGCCAGCCGCGACGTCGTCTCCCGCTCAATGACCATCGAGATCAACGAAGGCCGCGGCTGTGGACCGGCGAAGGACCACATCATGCTCCATCTGGAACATCTGGGCGCGGAACTGCTACACGAACGCCTGCCGGGCATCTCCGAGACCGCGAAAGTGTTCGCCGGCGTCGACGTGACTAAGGACCCGATCCCCGTGCTGCCGACCGTGCATTACAACATGGGCGGTGTCCCGACGAATGTGCATACCGAAGTCCTGCGCCCAACCAAGGAAAACCCCGACGCCATCGTCCGCGGCCTCATGGCGGTGGGTGAGGCAGCTTGCGTCTCAGTGCATGGCGCCAACCGTCTTGGCACCAATTCTCTCCTCGATCTGGTGGTGTTCGGCCGTGCCGCGGCGCATCGCGCGGCCGAGACCATCAAGCCGGGTGCCGGCCAGGCACCGCTCCCGCCGAAAGCCGGCGAAGCCTCTCTCGACCGTTTCGACCGCGCCCGGCATGCCAAGGGCAGCACTAAGGTCGCGGAACTGCGACTGGAGATGCAACGCTCCATGCAGGGTCACGCGGCGGTTTTCCGAACTGCCAGAAGCCTGATCGAGGGTGTCGAAAAGATGAAAAAGGTCTGGAGCGGGATGACCGACATGTCCGTCTCCGATCGCAGCCTGATCTGGAACAGCGACCTGATGGAGGCGTTGGAGCTGCACAACCTGATGGGCAACGCCATGACCACAATGGTCGGCGCCGAGGCCCGGACCGAGAGCCGCGGTGCCCATGCGCATGACGACTATCCGGAACGCGACGATCAGAACTGGATGAAGCACACCTTGGCTTGGTGCGACGACAATGGCGAAGTGAAGCTCGATTATCGACCGGTGAAGATGCAGACGCTGACCAACGAGGTCTCCGTGTTTCCGCCAAGGAAGCGGGTGTACTGAGCGAGACGGAAAAGCGGGTCAGTCAAGGTCGCCCCGGTCATTTCTTAGGATTATAAGACTATGGTTGCTTTCAATCTTCCCCTGAACAGCCGCATCGGCCTTGGCCAGACCTTCAGGGCGCAGGCCGGCACGAAGCGCGTCCGAGAGTTCAAAATCTATCGATGGAGCCCGGATGACGGCAAAAACCCACATACCGACACATATGAGATCGACCTGGACGCCTGCGGTCCAATGGTCCTGGACGCACTGATAAAGATAAAGAACGAGATCGACCCGACCCTCACTTTCCGCCGGTCCTGCCGCGAGGGCATCTGCGGCTCCTGCGCAATGAATATCGATGGTGGCAACACTCTGGCCTGCCTCAAGCCGATCGAGGACGTGAAGGGCGCGATCAAAATCAGCCCGTTGCCCCACATGCCTGTCGTGAAAGACCTCGTTCCGGATCTCTCGCAGATCTACGCCCAGTACCGCTCGGTGAAGCCGTGGATGCAGGCTGATACCCCCGCACCACCGGACGGCGAGCGGCTTCAAAGCAAACAAGAACGCGCCAAGCTGGACGGGATGTGGGAGTGCATTCTGTGCTTCTGCTGCTCGACCGCCTGCCCGAGCTATTGGTGGAATGGCGACCGCTACCTGGGCCCCGCAGTGTTGCTGCAGGCCTATCGCTGGATCGCCGACTCACGCGACGAAGCAACCGGTCAGCGACTGGACGAACTGGAAGACCCGTTCAAGCTCTATCGCTGCCACACCATCATGAACTGCACTGATACCTGCCCCAAGGGACTGAACCCGGCTAAGGCGATCGGTGCCATCAAACAATTGATCGTCGAGCGTCAGGGCTGACCTACGGGCGCCCCTTTGACGTTCATGCACCAAACGGCGATGGTTGGCTCCGCTGCGATGAAAAGAGGGGCAACCATGATCGAGGTTTGGAGCTGGCCGACACCAAACGGTCACAAAATTCACATTGCGCTCGAAGAACTCGAGCTTCCTTACAAAGTCGTCCCGATCAACATCGGTAAAGGCGATCAGTTCAAACCGGAATTCCTGGCGATCACACCGAACCATCGCATCCCAGCCATCGTCGATCCGGAGGGACCCAACGGCAAGCCCCTTAAGCTATTCGAGTCAGCGGCGATCATGATCTACCTGTCGGAAAAGACTGGTGGTAAATTGATACCTGCCGATCCCGTCGGACGTTACACCTGCCTGCAATGGATGATGTTCCAGATGGGCGGGACCGGTCCGATGTTCGGCCAGTATAACCATTTCGCCAATTATGCGGTTGAAAAAATCCCCTATGCCATCGAACGCTACACCAACGAAGTGAAGCGCCTGCATCGTGTCCTCGATAAGCGGCTTGCGGAAGCCGAATACCTTGCCGGTTATGACTATACGATGGCCGACATCATCAACTTCCCATGGATCCGAAATCCGGATCGCCGGAACATCGACCTGGCGGAATACCCGAACCTCAAGCGCTGGCACGACGCCATCGCCGCTCGCCCAGCTGTGCAACGAGGGGTGGAGGTTCTGTCCGACAACCTGCGGCGCGGCCAAATGACAGACGAAGAGCGTGAGGTCATGTTTGGCAAAACGCAATTCCAGCTGCGGTAGCACCCCAAACACGCGGCCGGGCCATTTTCGAGCGGCACGGCAGGGTGAGCGCGAAGATCGACAAGAGGGGTCCCGTGAGCCGCAGTGGCAATCCACCCCTCCATCGTTGTGGAAGCAGATGGGCAGGGCGCGAGCGTCACCTTCGATCACGGGCAGACCGGAGCACGCAGTTTAGATGGCGCCTGCCCAGCACGATTTCGCCGACGTGGAGCGACCTCGGCCGTACGCCTGTCGCCCGGTAACGCAGGGACGTTACGCCGGCGCCGGCGCCCGGTTCGCCAATAAATGAGGCGTGCCGCTATATGCCGCGGCAACGTAATAATCCGAGGGGTGATGCATCTCCATGATTTTATGTCATTTTCTATGCTTTGCCTATTAGGTGCAAGTCATCTTTATCGTTGGACACTTTCAGAGACCTCTGTCTGCGCGCGGCCCGCTTACCGCCGGGACTTGGGGGATTCCTTTGATCTGGCGGTCGGGTCGGCTATAACGTGTATTGGCCGAAGCTGGTTCGCTGACCACCCCATTAAAGAGGCAAGTTCGGGCACCGGATGACCGCGCGTATTCTGATCGTGGATGATATGCCTGCGAACACGCGTTTGCTCGAGGCAAAACTCGCCGCTGAGTATTACCAGGTCAGTTCGGCCCGTGACGGATTCGAGGCGCTCGCGACCGCGCGTGCCTGGCAGCCCGACCTGATCCTCCTGGACGTCATGATGCCCGGCATGGACGGTTACGAGTGCTGCCGTCAGCTAAAGGATGATGCCGTCACACTGCATATCCCGGTCGTCATGGTGACCGCGCTGGGGGAGCCCGGGGAGCGGTTGCGAGGCCTGGAAGCCGGCGCGGACGATTTCCTGACCAAACCGGTCGATTACGACACGCTTATGGCAAGAGTTCGCAGCTTGGTGAGACTCAAGCGCTTGCTGGACGAATGGCGCGCTCGCGGAGATACCGCACGGGCTCTCGGTTTGAGTACTGACCGGGTGCTGATCCCTTCCATCGCGGGCGCACGGGCACTCGTGATCGATGACTGGGGTCAAAATGCCCAGGGCATCCAGGATGCATTGGCCGAGGACGGTGTCATCTCAGCTTGCGCCCACGGCGTTACCGAAGCGATTAGGATGACCGCCGCGGCGAACTTCGACCTCTTGGTGGTGAATCTGTCGCTTGCCAACGAAGATCCTCTTAAGCTGGTGTCGATCCTGCGGGCGTCCGATGCAACCCACGAAACGCCATTGCTGCTGGTCGGGGAGCCAGGAGAGAAAGACCGCATTTTGCGTGGTTTCGAACTTGGCGCGAACGACTGGCTGATACAGCCGATTGATCCGCATGAACTGCGCGCGCGAGCACGCAATCAGGTTCGCCGGAAATTCTACCAGGACCGGCTGCGGTCGGATCTGGGCACGGCGCTGGAAATGGCGCTTACCGATCCGCTCACGGGGTTGTACAATCAACGGTACCTCCGCCGTCACCTCGGAGGCTTGATGGAAAGCGGGCAGGGCAGGCAACTGGCAGTGCTGATGGTCGATGTCGATCACTTCAAGTTGGTGAATGACCGGTACGGCCATGCTTCTGGTGATCGAGCGCTACGGTTGATCGCCGACTCGCTCCGGATCAACACTAGGGTGTTCGACTCGGTGGCGCGCTACGGCGGTGAGGAATTCATCATCGTCATGCCCGGCACCGCTCCCGCCGAAGCGGCCGCGGCGGCAGAGCGCCTTCGACACGCGGTCGAGGAGATTAAATTCAATGCAACAATGGGCATATACATCCAGTTGACCGTAAGCGTCGGCGTGGCATGCACCCCGGTCGCGACGGGTTCACCCGAGGCGTTGTTGCAAGCCGCCGATGCCGCACTCTACGACGCGAAAAGAAATGGCCGAAACCGCGTCGAAATGGCTCGGACCGCAGACGCTATTTGATTTTGGCCTCCTTGAATGGAACGTGCTTGCGGACGACTGGGTCGTATTTGTTCAACTCCAACTTTGTCGTCTGCGCGCGTGCGTTCTTTTTCGTGACGTAAAAGAACCCGGTATCCGCCGTGGACACCAGCTTGATCTGGACGGTATTAGATTTCGCCATCTTCCTGATCCTTGTGTGGGCAGAAACTCGCCGCCCGATGAAGGGCGGGAAAATGCTCAACAACCCCGTCGCGGTCAAGCATTCGCTTCAATCACCCGATGCGGCTGTATGTCGTCTGACTCCAACCCAGATAACACTCGTTGCATCAATCACACGCGCCAAGGACGGGGCAATCGGCTCTCATCAAAAGGTCAGCACGCGGCTATCGGGTTGCAATCGGGTGAACTCCATATTCGCGGGTGGCGTATATTCTCGGGCAGCCCTCGCCGCAACGC
>JAQGHW010000631.1 GCA_028291505.1 Rhodopila sp.
GGCGCTTACGGCCGGGGCGGCGGATGTTTGGGAAGCGGTTCAAGATCGCGGTGGGGGGCAGCATCGTTGCGATGGTGGTGCTGGCGGCGATGCTGGCGCCGTTGATTGCTCCGTGGGACCCTTATCAGCAGGACCTGATGGTTCGGTTGAAGCCCGGGTTCTGGTCGGCGCACGGGGCGGCCGGGCATTTGCTGGGGACTGATAATTACGGACGGGATTTGTTGTCGCGGCTGATCTACGGGTCGCGGTTGTCGATCCTGGTGGGTGTGAGCTCGATGCTGTTCTCGGCGCTGATCGGCAGCGTGGCGGGGGTGATCGCAGGGTTGCGCGGAGGGGCGACCGAACAGGCGATCATGCGGTTTGCCGATGCGCAGATGGCGTTTCCGGATATTTTGCTGGCGATCCTGATGGTGGCGGCGCTGGGCGGCAACGCACTGAACCTGATCCTGGTGTTGGGGATCTCGCGCTGGATGGTTTATGCGCGGGTGGTGTTCGGGCTGACCCGATCGTTGCGTGAGCGGCCGTTCGTGGAGGCGGCTACGCTGTATGGCGGCGGGACGTGGTATATTATGCGGCAGCACATCCTGCCTCAGGTGATGCCGGTGCTGACGGTGGTGGCGACGTTGCAGGTGGCGCAAATGATCCTGCAGGAGACGGCACTGTCGTTCCTGGGGTTGGGGATTCCGCCGCCCGCGGCGACTTGGGGGAATATTCTGGCGGAGGGGAATACTCGGCTGTTCATTGCGCCTTGGATCGCGAACCTGGCGGGAGTGGCGATCATCGTGCTGGTCTGGGGGGTGAATATGCTCGGGAACGGACTGCGGGAGCATTATGACCCTCGGCTGGTGGGGCGGTAGGGTGGTTGGCCGGGGAGGGATTCTGGGGCGGCGGCGGTGCACCCGGCATGCTCTAACTGGTCCGGAATAGCCCGGTGCGGCGGGACCTCGGGCGGCACCGTTGGTGTCCGGTCGCAATCCGCGTTCAGACGCAGAGCTGGGCGCAGAGACCGCAGAGGAATTTACCAGATGCCCGGGGCGGGGCGAGAATCCTTCTCTGCGCATTCTGCGTCACCTCTGCGCGCTCTGCGTCGGAACGCACCGGTTGAAATCGCACCGGTCCTATCGGTTGGGCCGCCTTTGGCTTTTGTTTATATATTATTTTCAAGTGATGAAGGTCGGATTGACCCCACATCGGAATACCAGCTGTCTGTTTTCAGGCCGCTGGTATCTTATTGGTTTCGGGCGCAGCCGCCACTCCAACCCTGCGCGCGTGCCAGTCAGCCCTTCGGCTTCCAGTGCGCTGGGTCTCAGAACTCCATCAGGTTGTCCCTGAAGTGCTTGTGTGGGTAGCCCGTCCGCGTCAGGCCGCGGCGCTGCAGTTCCGGCACCAGTCCGTCGCACACCTCCATGATGTAGCGCCGGTCGAACGTTCCGTTGAAGAACAGGAACCCGTCGCCGCCGACTTCCTCCATGATCTCCTGCATCATTCCGGCGACGTGGTCGATCGTGCCGGTGAAGTCGATGCCCGCCTTGGTGGACTGGCTCAGCGCGACCTCCCGCGGGGTTTTGCCGATCCATTTCGCCAGCGAGGACTGGTGGCCGTTGGTGGTCAGTTCGGCGGGCAGCGGTTCATCCAGGTCGAATTTGGCGAAATCGATGTTGGTGAGGCGCGACATCGAGGAGAGCTGCATGTCGAGGTGCAGGGAGGCATCCTGTTGCTGCAACCGCCGCCGCTCCCGCGCTGCATCCATCGTGGTGTCGACGAGCGGATAGGCCAGGAACAGGACCTTGATGCTGTCCGGATCGCGGCCGGCGGCCACGGCGCGGGTGCGCACGTCGGCGCGGTATTGCTTCATGCCCTCGACATTGCCGGCGTCGGTGATGATGGTGTCGGCCCAGCGTGCGGCGAATGTCTGGCCGCGTGGGGAGCCGCCGGCCTGGCAGATCACCGGGCGGCCCTGCGGGGAACGCGGCGCGTTCAGCGGGCCTCGGCACTTGAAGTAGCGGCCTTCGTGGTTGACGGCGTGAACCCTGCGGCCGTCGGCGAACATCGGCGTTTTGCGATCCAGCACGACGGCGTCGGGTTCCCAGGCATCCCATAGTTTCGTTACGAGGTCGGTGAATTCGTCGGCGAGATCGTAACGCTCATCGTGTGGAACCTGGCCTTCGCGGCCGTAGTTCTGGGCGGCGCCGTCGTTGCTGCTGGTGACGCAGTTCCAGCCGATCCGGCCCTCGGTCACGTGGTCCAGCGAGTTGACCAGGCGGGCGAGGAGGAACGGCGGATACTCGGTGACGGACAGGGTTGGCACCAGGCCGAGATGTTTGGTCGCCTGCGCGAGGTAGGGGACGAGCACGGCGGGGTCCAGCTTGGGCGTGCTGGCGGCGTACTGCAGGTAGGTGTCGTGGGTGCCGCGGAACGTATAGGGCACCATCGAGGAGTCTTCGATGATGAGGTAGTCGAAGCAGGCCCGTTCCATGCCGCGCGCCAGGTCGACGAACAGGTCGGGCATCATCCAGCGCGCGAGGTCGCTGCCGGGCCAGTTGCCGCGCCAGCCCTTCGGGCCAAAGCCCTGCGACAGGAACCAGGAGAGGTGGAATTGTCGTTTTGCCATGATGTCAGATCTCGTAGATACGTTCGTGGTCGAAAGCGGTGGGGCGGCGATGTTACAAGGCTGCGTCCGATGGTCGCTGGTGGCGTGAAGTGTGGCAGGTGATGATGGCGGCGTAAACCGGGCTTATTCGCGGAATGGGATAATCCGCGGGTATATGCCGTTGTCGATACGATTCAAGCGGATGGCCCCGGCGGGACGCCACCTGGTTGACGTCATCGGCGCTGGGGCCCTGTTGTACCAGGCCCGCACCGAGCGCTGGGTGTGGTGGTCGTTCATGTTCGCAGCGTGCTGCGCCGGGGTGGTGGCGATGACGGGGCCGGCGTTGCGGCGCACGTTTCCGCTGCGTGCCGGGCCGCTTCCGAACGGTGATGCTCATGCGATCGAGGGCACTCGACGGGCCGGGTTCGTTACTGAGGTGGCGGCCGGCGGCGTTGGTTACGGTCGGTGATGGGTCGTGATCCGGGGGTCCCGGGCGGTCATGGCATTTAGGTGGGCTCGCGGATTTCGTGGATGGGCGCCTGGCCTGGTGGCTTCGGTTGCGGAATGGGCTGGCCGGGGTTAAGGGCTGTCGGACGGTCGTCGCGGCCGGCGGGGGAGTCGATGCGCGGGGACCGGCAATGAATACCATCACCGTCAGCCTGGTGGTGGCGGCCTGCATCTTCTTCGGTGGGGTGGCCGGGCTTTACCTACACCGGGTCGTGCCCGAGGACCACCTGACCCGGGAGACGCTGGATGTCGTCAAACTCGGTACTGGAATGTTATCGGTGCTGGCGTCCCTGGTGCTCGGGCTGCTGATCGCGACGGCCAAGACGTCTTATGACTCGACCGATCTGGCGATCCGGAATTATGCCGCTGAACTGGCGCTGCTGAACGAGACGTTGCGGGACTATGGCGGGGCTGCGTCGGCCCCGCGCGACATTCTACGGGAGTATACGCGGCAGTTCGTGCGGGAGGGCTGGCCTAAGGATGGGCGGCGTCCGGTTATCGAGGATGACGAGAAGACCCGGGTGCTGCTGGAGCACGTGCGGGAGTCGATCCGAGCGCTGAAGCCGGTGGACAAGATGCAGGGCGCGCTGCAGGACGAGGCGGTTGGGATCAACATGAAC
>JAQGHW010000635.1 GCA_028291505.1 Rhodopila sp.
TGGACCGGTTCTGCGATGCACCTCAATTGCCATTCCAATGATGGTTTCAGTCAGGTCTTGATGCTCAAGCACGGCCACCCTCCGCGGCCTTCGAGGCCCTCCTGCTTCTCAGTGATAAAAATGAAGGAAGAGTGAACGATCTCGATCTCAACGCCGACCCCGTGCCCGATGACGCTCGATGCCACCGGAACGCCAACGCCGCGCGACCGACAACGGCCCCCCCAAGCCCATGCTCGCGGCGTCCTACGACGCCGGCTTGTCCGCCCGGTTCGGCTCCGGTCCCCGCTGCTTGCGGATCTGCTCCGGCCTGACGTTGCCTTGGCGGAAGCCGAACTGGCTGGTCGTATAGTTCGCCAGTGCGGCCAGTTCCACGTCCGTGTAGCCACCGGTGAACGGGTGCATGAACATCAGCCCCTGGCCGGTTTCGATCTGGGTGCCCTGGGTCAGCACCTGCACCAGGTTCGTGCCGGCGGGATCGCCCGCCGAATGAGCACCGCGCAACGCCGCCCAAGGCACCTGGCGCCCATTGCCATCAGGCAGGTGACAGCCGGCGCACGCATCCACGAACAGCCGCGGCCCGAGCGGGTCGGTCGGTGGCAATGGCGATCCGGCCTGCACCGCGGGAGGTCCGTCCGACTGAGCGGGGACGCCGCGCAGATAGACCACCATGGCATGAACGTCTTCGGGTTTCAGGTAGCGCAGGCTGTACCCGACCGCCTCCGCCATCGGCCCGGAGGCCGGCCCACGTCCATCCCCATGACCGGTGGAAAGATACTGCTCCAACTGCCCGTCGCTCCATCCGCCCAGGCCGTTGGTGCGGTCGCTGGTCAGGTTGTAGGCGAGCCAGCCCTCCTGCTCCGTTCCGGCGAACTGCTTGCCGTCTTTCAGGCCCATCATGAAATTGCGCGGCGTGTGGCACTCCCCGCAATGACCCAGCGCGTTCACCAGATAGGCGCCCCGGTTGTAGTCGGCGGATTTGCTGCTGTCCGGCTCGAAGCGGCGATCCGGGTTGTTCACCAGGTTCCAGAAGATCATGCCCCAGCGCTGATTGAACGGAAAGCGGATCTGGTTGTCCGGTATCGAGGCCTTCACCGGCGCCAGGCTCATCAGATACGCCTTCATCGCCAGCGCGTCCTCCCGCGACATCTGCGTATAGGATGGGTAAGGCATCGCCGGATACAAATGCTTGCCGCCCCGGCCGACGCCTTCACGCAGCATGCGGACCCAGTCGTCGTCGCTGTAGCCGGCAATGCCGGTCGCCTGGTCCGGCGTGATGTTGGGTGAATACAGCACGCCGAACGGCAAGGTGAAGGCTCGCCCGCCGGCGAACGGTGTGCCGTTCGGGACGGTATGGCACGCCGCGCAATCAGCCGCCCGAGTAACATACTCGCCGCGAGCGACCAGGTCCGACTGAGCATCGGCCCATGCCGCGACAGGCACCCAGGCCAGCAGCATCGCGGCCAGGAGTTGGCGCAGGATCATCTCACGCCCCCTGCAACTGACCGTTGCCGAATGGCAGCCGACGCAGCCGGCGCCCGCTCGCCGCGAAGATGGCATTGCCCAGTGATGGCGCCGCCGCCACCGTGCCGGTCTCGCCGATGCCGCCCGGTCGTTCGTTGTTGCGGATCTGATAGATCTCGATCTTGGGCGCCTCGTTCATCCGCAAGGTGCGATAGTCATGAAAATTGCTTTGCTGCACCGCGCCGGCATCCAGCGTGATCTCATTATACATCGCCGTGCCCAGCCCCAGGATCAGGCCGCCCTCGATCTGCGCGCGCACCGTGTCGGGGTTGACCGTCGACCCGCAATCCACCGCCACCACGGCTCGGTGCAGCAGGATCTCGCCAGGCGGCGACACCTCCACCTCCAGCACACACGACAGATAGGTGCCGAACGCGAACTGCACGCTGATCCCGCGCCCGGTGTTGGCCGGCAGCTTGCCGCCCCACCCGGCTTTCTCGGCCGCCAGGTTCATCACCGCCAGGGCGCGCGGATTCTTCTGCATCAGTGCCCGGCGGAACACCACGGGGTCCTGTTTGGCCGCCGCCGCGAGTTCATCGACAAAACTCTCCACGACGAACACGTTGTGGGTCGGCCCGACGCCGCGCCACCACCCGGTGTTCATGCCGTCCGGTTCGTGGCGCACATAGTCCACCAGGGTTGCCGGCACGTCGTATGGCGTCTCCGCCGCACCCTCCACCGCATCGGGATCAAGCCCGTGCTTGAGACCCTTCGGCGCCCAGCGCGCCATCACCGAGGACCCGGTAACCCGGTGCGTCCAGCCCACGAGCTTGCCGCTGGCATCCAGCCCGGCCGCGACCCGGTCATAGTAATACGGCCGGTAATAGTCGTGCTGCAGGTCTTCCTCCCGCGTCCACACCAGCTTGACGGGGTAGTTCACCTGTTTGGCGATCACGGCGGCGACGGCGATGCTGTCGATATCCAGCCGCCGGCCGAACGCACCGCCCATGTACAGGTTGTTCACCGTTACTTTCTCCGCCGGCAGACCGGTGGCATCCATCACCGCCTTCTGCGCACGCACCGGAACCTGCGTGCCGACCCAGATCTCGGCACGGTCGGGCTGGATGTTCAGTGTGCAGTTCAGTGGTTCCATCGGCGAGTGCGACAGGAACGGCAACTGGTAGACCGCCGACAGCTTGGTGGCCGCGCCATTGATCGCGCCGGCGGCATCGCCTTCCTGTTTCGCCACCAGGCCCTGCTTCTGTGAGGCCTGGTCCATCGAGGCGATCAGCGATCCAAGCGTCACGTGGCCGTTCGGCCCGCTGTCCCAGGTCACACCCAGGGCGTCCAGGCCCTGCTTGGCTGCCCAGAAATGCTCGCCGATCACCGCCACCGCCTCATCGCCGGCACGCACCACCGCCAACACGCCGGGCACGCGCCGCGCCGCCGCCTCATCCATGTAGCGCAGCTTGCCACCCTTCACGGGGGTGATCGCCAGTGTGCCGAACTTCATCCCCGGCACCTTCGCGTCGATGCCGAACACCGCGGTGCCGTCGACCTTCGATGGCGTGTCGATCCGCTTGGCGCTGGTCCCGATCAGCTTGAACTGCCCGGGCTCCTTGAGCTTCACGTCGTGCGGCACCGGCTGGGCGGCGGCGTCGCTGGCGACATCGCCATAGCCGATCGTGCGGCCGCTGGCGTCGTGATGCACCACGCCCCGTTCCGCCCGGCAGGCGGCGGGGTCGACGCCCCAGCGCTTGGCGGCAGCACCGATCAGCATGACCCGAGCGGTTGCCCCGGCCTGACGCATCCGCATCCAATCGGCCCGGATCGACGCCGAACCACCGGTTGCCTGGTCGCCGAGCAACGGGTCGATATATCGAACGATGTCCGGAGGGGCTGGCTGGACCTGAATCTGGTCGAGACCAACCTCCAGTTCCTCACCGATCAGCATCGCCACGGAGGTGTAGATGCCTTGACCGACCTCGGTGTGCGGCAGGATGAACGTGATCGCGCCATGCGGGTCGATCCGCAGGAACGCGTTCGGGGCGAAGGTGCCGCTGGGGTCGGGATCGGCGGCACGGGCGAGGCTGGGCAGGCGCACCCCGATCATCAACCCGCCCCCGGCGATCAGGCCGGCCTGCAGCAGCAGCCGGCGCGACGGCATATCGTGTCCCATCGTGCCCTCCTACGCCGCTGCCGCGTGGATGGCATCGCGGATGCGCACATAGGTGCCGCATCGACAGATGTTGCCGGACATGGCCACGTCGATGTCGGCATCGTTCGGCTTCGGCGTCTGGTTCAAAAGTGCCGTCGCCGCCATGATCTGGCCGGACTGGCAGTAGCCGCACTGGACCACTTCCTTGTCCAGCCACGCCTGCTGCACCTTCTTCCCATTGGGCGTGTTGCCGATCGCCTCGATCGTGGTCACCGCCTGGGCACCGATCGAACTGACCGGCAACAGGCACGACCGGACCGGTAGACCGCCGATCAGCACGTTGCAGGCGCCGCACTGTGCGATGCCGCAACCGAATTTCGTGCCGGTCATTCCGAGAACGTCGCGCAGGACCCACAGCAGCGGCATGTCGTCCGGGACGTCGACCTGATGGGCCTGTCCGTTGATGAGTAGGTTCGGCATCGTGAGTCTCCTATAGGCGCCCGTTTGGTTCTTGTTTCCGGGCCGAACAACCTTGGCGTTCGACCGCTTTGATGGTCATGGGAAGCGGGAAAGAAAGCAGCCTGCCAAAGACACAACCACACGCCTGCGTCTGAACGTTGCTCCGGCGTTGGGCTATTTGGGCGCGGTGCCGCAACGTGCAACCGGCGCCGCCGTTTCGGTATGATCACCTATTCGCGGTGGAAGCTTCCCCGCCAGACCACAACCGGGACATGGCCACAACCGGGACATAGTCTGAGCAGATCCCGCTCGTGCCTGCTCGAAGGCCAGCCATTCCCCGCAGGACCCGGGCGCCGCCGCCACGCATCGCTCGGCGTCCGACTCCGGCGGCATGCGCATTTCATGTTAACCTGGCTATGGAAACCCAAACCTGGAAGATGGTCCGTGGCAAACCTGATCGCAGCCGCCTTCCCGACGAACCCGATCATAGCGGCTGCGACGCTGCAGGAACTCTGCCGGTCCAATCGGCTGTACGCGAGCTTTATCACACCGCGGTCAGGCAGTACGTGGCTGACCGAAATGGCGTCCGCGGGCGGCCAACTTGGTACGCCGCAGGAGTGGTTTAACGAGACTTTTCTACAGACCAATCTCGAGTTTCTTGGTTGCCGGCCACCCCGGCTCGTTGGGACATCCGACATCAACGAATACATCAGCATCTCGATCGCCAGCCACCGGTCGCCGGCGAATATTATGGGACTGCAGTTGTCGTTCTATCAGGCGCAAAGTCTGTTCAAACTGGTTGAAGCGCCGGAGCCTGCCAAGGCGGCGATGACGTTCTTCTACTTGCGGCGTCGGAACCTGGTTGCCCAGGCCGTTTCGCTCTATCGTTCCGTGGTCAGTGGACGGTTCCACAGTTACGAAACGGATCAGGAGGCGGTCGCTCGCTTCGGCGCGCTGCCCTACGACGCCGAGAAGATCGCGTATTGGGTAGAGCATCTGCTCGCTTCGGAGATCGGCTTTGAGGCGATGTTCCGATCCTGCGGGCTCGAGGTCCACCGGTTTTTCTACGAAGACCTGGTTGCTCACCCCGGGCAGACCTTGAACTGGCTGCACGTGATCGCGGCGGGCGAAAATGGGCCTCGCCCGCGGCCCGCTCCACCGCCCGGGCCCGGGCAAGTCCTGCCGCTCGGGGACGAAAAGAACCGGGAATGGGAGACACGGTTTCGTGATGAGCAGAGGGCGCTGCTGGACAGCGCTCGCAGTTCCTAGTCCCGGGGCCGCGGGCTTGACCTTTCCAAGAATAAAAAGAGTGGTGTCGCAAATCAGTCATTGCGAGAAACGTAACGACGAAGCAACCCCCTTGAGCGAGCGCACCGGGCGGGGGTTACCATGCATGGTAACCGCGCGAGGGCCACTTGATCGATGCAGAACGCCACGGATGAACCGATGAAAACCGAACGCGTTCGCGGCGTGGTTGAGGGCGTGTCGCGGATCGGCCTCCAGGGCTGGGTCTCGCCCGTGGATGGCGTGGATCGGCCGGTTCGCGTGATCGTGCGGATCGGCGGCGAGGATGAGGCGACCATCCTGGCGCGCCTCCCACGCGACGACATCCGAAACGCCGGCCTGTCGGTATCGGGACGTTGCGGGTTCGAATACGTGTTCCAGCGGCCCGTCGGAAGGGAGATGGTTTCGGACGTGGTCGTGGTAGCCGAGGATTCCGGCGAAGCGCTGCCCCATGTCGACGGCCCTGGTCCGAATCTCTTCGATCGGGTGTTTGTGGGCAATACCCATCCTGAAAGCGCCTTCCTGTCGCCGCAGTACATCCGCCACAACGCTCGCCGGCTGGAGCATCTGGCGTCGCTCGGCCTGCCTCTGCGCGGTCGCAGCGTGGTGGAATTCGGCGCCGGAGTCGGGGATCACACCACCTTCTACCTCGACCGCGGGTGCAGCGTGCTGGCGACCGACGCCCGGCCCGGAAACCTCGCGCTGCTGCGGCGACGTCTGAGCGAACACCCCGCGTTCGGGCGACTGGAAACGGCGGTCGTCGACGTCGACCAGCCGTTTCCGGCGCCTGGCTTGTTCGACGTCGTGCATTGCTATGGCCTGCTCTACCATCTCGCCAACCCGGTCGCCGCGATCGCAGCCATGGCCGCCTCGTGTGCGGAGCTGTTCTTGTTGGAATCAAAAACCGATCCCGGCGAGCAGGAGGTCTCGTCAGCCGGCGATGAGAACCGCGCCGAAGTGTTCCACTCGTATTCCGGCCGGAATTTTCGTCCGACCCGCGCCTGGATCGCCGCGGAACTCCGGCGCCATTTTCCCCATGTCTATTTCCCGCTCACCTGTCCCGCCCATGAGGAGTTTCCGGCGAATTGGGGCGATCTGGCACAGGTGCCCGATGGCTGGCCCAGGACGACGATCGTCGCGAGCAGGCGACCGCTCGGGACCCTGTTCCTGGCCGATCGCCCGCCGTTGGTCATGAACCCCGTCTAATGACGCGGCCCGATGCTTCTCCAGGTTCGGCAACACGTGGCTGGAAAACAGGTGAACCGAACCTCTTGAAATTTTAAGATGACCGGTCATATTGCGGAATCATGGCAAGATTGTCATCCCACGATGTGCGCGAGCGCCTGCTGGAAGCCGGGGTCCGGACCTTCAGCAAGGCGGGCTTCAACGGCTGCAGCGTGCAGGACATCACCGATGCGGCCGGTGTGCCCAAGGGCTCATTCTACAATCACTTCGAGAGCAAGGAAGCCCTCGGGGCGGCTGCACTGCAACACTACTGGACTGACGGAGCCTGCGACCAGCTCAAAATCCTGACCCGCCTCGATATGTCGCCGCGCGAGCGGCTGCGCACCTACTTCGAAGAAGCAACCGCCGAAATGGCGCAAATTGGCTTCACCTGCGGCTGCCTGGTGGGCAACATGGCCGCGGAACTGTCCGACCACAGTCCGATTATCGCAATCCAGCTTTCCGCGATCTTCCTGGGTTGGAGCGGCCAGGTAGCCGAGTGTATCCGAGCCGCCCAAGCGGCCGGTGAGATTGAATCGAATGCCGACCCAGATCAGCTCGCCGCGTTCGTCCTGAACGCATGGGAGGGAGCTGTACTACGCGCCCGGATCGAGAAGGCTGACCGGCCCCTCCGGCAATTTATCCAGACGCTGTTTACGATTCTCCTCCGTTAGATTCTGCCGGAAGGCAGTTTCGCCCCAATCGCTAGGAACTAAAATGACCGGTCACCTTGACACGCTTGTACTTGACCGAAATAGCGTCCCCGCGTCGGTCGGCCGCCGCCCGAAGCTTTGGGCGGGCAGCCTCGCGGTTCTGCTGATCGCCGGCGGGGTTGCGCTGATGGGCACGCAATGGTGGCACCAAACGCCATCGGCGTCCGCCCAGCCGGCACCGCCGCCGCCGCCCGCGGTGACCGTCAGCACGCCGCTGCAGCGTGACCTCGCGAGTTGGACCACATTCACCGGCCAGTTCTCGGCGGTGGATTACGTCGAACTTCGTGCCCAGGTCAGCGGCTACCTGACCGAGATCCATTTCACCGACGGCCAGATCGTCCATAAGGGCGACCTGCTGTTCGTCATCGATCCCCGGCCTTATGACATCGCGCTTCAGCAGGCCGGCGCGCAGCTGGTGACCGCGGTGGCGGGGCTGGATCTGGCGAACAGGGAAATCGTCCGCACCACGGAACTGCACCGCAGCGATTTTGCATCAGGCGAACTGCTGGACCAACGGGTGCAGCAGCAACGGGCCGCTCAGGCCGCGGTCGAACAGGCCAAGGCGGCGGTGCGGTCGGCGCAACTCAATGTGGAGTTCACCCACATTACCGCACCGCTGACCGGGCGGATCAGCGTGCACCGCTCATCGATCGGCAACCTGATCAGCGGCGGCCAGAATGGGGCCACGTCCACGCTGCTGACCACGATCGTCTCGCTCGACCCGATCCACCTCGATTTCGACATGAGCGAGGGCGACTACCTGACCTATCAGCGCTTCCTGCAAAGCCAGCACGGCGGCAACCCGGTCGACCGCACCGTGGAAGCCAGCCTGAGTGACGAGCAAGGCTGGCCGCACCGGGGTGAACTGAATTTCATCGACAACCAGATGGACCGCGGCAGCGGCACCATCCACGCGCGAGCCAGCTTGCCGAACCCGGATTTGTTCATCGCCGCGGGCCAGTTCGGACGGCTGCGCCTGCCGACCTCGGCGTCGAAACCGACATTGCTGTTGCCCGACGCGGCGGTCTCCACCGATCAGTCGCGCAAGCTGGTGATGACGGTCGCCGCCGATGGCACGGTGGTGCCGAAGCCGGTCGAGGTCGGTCAGCTCAGTGGTGGCCTGCGGGTCATCAGCAGCGGGCTGTCGCCCTCCGATCGGGTGATCATCAACGGCCTGATGCGCGCCCGTCCGGGCAGCAAGGTCACGCCGCAGCCGGGATCGATTGCTCCGACTGTCCAGGCTTCCTCTTCTGTCCAGGGTTAGACCGCGATCGCCTGAGGTTGACCAGCCTCAGGCGGGAATCGCCCTCTCAAGCACAAGAAATCAGCGCGTGACCGCTTCAACCTGAAGCTGTCACGCTCCAAGGAGCGCCACGCTATGCGCCTTTCGCATTTTTTCATCGACCGGCCGATCTTCGCGACTGTGCTGGCTGCGTTCATCACGATCGTCGGTGCCGTCGCATACTTCATCCTGCCGATCGCGCAGTATCCCGAAATTGCGCCGCCGACGATCCAGGTGACCGCCAGCTACCCGGGCGCCTCCGCCGAGGTGATCAGCCAGACCGTGGCAACGCCGCTGGAACAGCAGATCAACGGCGTAGAGAACATGCAGTACTTCACCAGCCAGGCCACCGGGGACGGCAAGCTGACCGTGACCGTGACCTTCAAGCTGGGCACCGACCTCGATACCGCACAGGTGCTGACGCAGAACCGCGTTTCCATCGCCCTGCCGAGGCTGCCCGATGCCGTGCAACGCCTCGGCGTTACGGTGAAGAAGAATTCGCCTGACATGCTGATGGTGATCCATCTGTCGTCACCCGACGGCTCACGCGATCAGCTCTACATGTCGAACTATGCCACGCTGCACGTGAAAGACGGACTGTCCCGCGTGCCCGGCGTCGGCGACGTGCAGATCTTCGGCGGCCGCGATTACGCGATGCGCATCTGGCTCGACCCCGACAAGGTCGCCTCCCGCGACCTGACCGGGGGTGAGGTCGTGGCCGCGCTGCAAGCGCAGAACGTCCAGGTCTCCGCCGGCGTGCTCGGCCAGCCGCCGGTGTCGACGCCGGGTGCCTTCCAGCTCAACGTCGAGACCTTGGGCCGCCTGAGCGATCCGACGCAGTTCGCCGACATCATCGTGAAGTCCGACAGCACCGGGCGGGTGACCCGGGTGCGCGATATCGGCCGCGTCGAACTCGGTGCGCAGGACTATGGCGCCAACGGCTACCTGGACACGGCCAATGCGGTGCCGATCCTGGTCTACCAGCAGCCAGGATCCAACGCGCTGTCCACCGCGCAGCACATCCGCGAAACGATGCAGGGGCTATCGCACGATTTCCCCCAAGGGCTGAAATACGACATCGTCTACGACACGACGCTGTTCATCGCCCAGTCGGTGCATGAAGTGGTGAAAACCATCCTGGAGGCGGTCGGACTGGTCGTCGTCGTGGTGATCGTCTTCCTGCAGACCTGGCGCGCCTCGATCGTGCCGATCGTCGCCATTCCGATCTCGTTGATCGGCACGTTCGCGATCCTTGCCGGACTCGGTTTCTCGCTCAACAACCTGTCGCTGTTCGGGCTGGTGCTGGCAGTCGGCATCGTGGTGGACGACGCGATCGTCGTGGTCGAGAACGTGGAACGAAACCTGCGGGCCGGCATGCGACCGCGTGAGGCGGCGCATCGAACCATGGACGAGGTCGGCGGTGCGTTGATCGCGATCGCACTGACCCTGTGCGCGGTGTTCATCCCCTCGGCCTTCATCAGCGGCATTTCCGGCCAGTTCTTCCGCCAGTTCGCGGTGACCATCGCGGCGTCCACGGTGATCTCCTGCTTTATCTCGCTGACCCTGAGCCCAGCCTTGTGCGCACTGCTGTTCAAGCCGCATGAAGAGGCGCACCAGCAGGGGAAGCATCATTCGTTGCTGGTACGCCCGTTGTTTGCCTTCTTCGACGGGTTCAACCGCGCGTTCGGGTGGCTGTCGGACCGTTACGGAAAACTAACGGCAAGGCTGATCCGGATGAGTGCCGTTGTACTCGCGGTTTATGCCGGGCTGATCGGGCTCACCGGATATCAGTTCACCCGAGCCCCGACCGGCTTCATTCCGGATCAGGATCTCGGATACCTGATCACCGTCATCCAGTTGCCGCCTGGCGCGTCGCTGGAACGGACCGATGCGGTGGTGCGCGAGGCAACCAAAATCATCCTCGGCACGCCAGGGGTTGAACATGCGGTGCCGTTCGCCGGATTTGATGGGGCGACCTTCACCAACGCGTCCAACGCCGGAGCGATCTTCTCGCCGCTGAAGCCGTTCGAGGAGCGGCACGCCAAGGGTCAGGACGTCGGTGTGGTGCTGAACGACATGCGTCAGCGGCTGTCCAGCATCCAGGACGCCTTCATCATCACCATCCCGCCGCCGCCCGTTGCCGGAATCGGCACCGCCGGCGGGTTCAAGATGATGCTGCAGGACCGGGAAGGTCTGGGTTCGACGGCACTGGAGGCAGCCGCACAGGACTTGACCGGCGCCGCCAATCAGGTGCCGGGTCTGGTGGGCGTCTTCTCGCCGTTCAGCACCCACACACCCAGTGTCTATGCCGACATCGACCGTGAGAAAGCGCAAAAACTGGGCGTGACGCCGCAGCAGGTGTTCGAGTCGATGCAGGTCTACCTCGGGTCCGCCTACATCAACGACTTCAACTATCTGGGCCGCACGTATGAGGTGACGGCCCAGGCCGATGCCAAATTCCGGTCCAGCACCGACGACATCGCGCGGTTGAAGACCCGCAATGCCAGCGGTGCGATGGTGCCGATCGGGTCGGTCGCCCGGCTGTTCAACACCACCGGACCATACCGTGTGCCGCGCTACGACCTGTTTCCGGCGGCCGAGGTGCAGGGCAGCACCTTGCCCGGCGTCTCCTCCGGCTACGCGTTGACGCAGATGGAGAAGCTCGCCGCACAGCGCCTGCCGCCCGGCATCGGCTACGAATGGACCGATCTGGCCTATGAGCAGCGGCAGGCCGGCGACACGGCGATCCTGATCTTCGGGGCCTCCGTGCTGTTCGTCTTCCTGGTGCTGGCGGCCCAGTACGAAAGCTGGACGCTGCCGTTGTCAGTTGTGCTGATCGTGCCGATGTGCCTGCTGGCGGCGGTGACGGGCCTGCTGATCCGCGGACTGAACGTCGACATCCTGGCGCAGATCGGCTTCGTGGTGCTGGTCGGGCTGGCAGCGAAGAACGCCATCCTGATCGTCGAGTTCGCCAAGCAAGCCGAGGAAACTGGCGTCAGCCCGGGGCAGGCGGCGATTCAAGCGGCTCGGACGCGGCTACGCCCGATCCTGATGACGTCCTTCGCCTTCGTCCTCGGCGTCATTCCGCTCGTGGTCGCCAGCGGTGCCGGCGCCGAGATGCGCCAGTCGCTCGGCACCGCGGTGTTCGCCGGCATGCTGGGTGTTACCGGGTTCGGCCTGATCTTCACCCCGGTGTTCTACGCGGTCATCCGGCGGGTCTTCGCCGGCCGCCGGCGGAACACCGGAATGGCCGAGGGCGCCATCGGCGCACCGGCGGAGTAAAGCGGCAGGTGGCCAGGCCGGCGTCCGTCATCGCAACGGTGGCGCGTAGGCCAGGCCACCCTTCGTCCACAATGCGTTCTGTCCACGCTCCAGACCCAGCGGCGTGATGTTACGCTCCCACATTTCGCCGTAGTTGCCGACCTGGGCGATGATCCTGGACGCCCATTGATCGTCCAGCCCCAACGCGGTGCCAAGCCCGCCTTCGATCCCAAGCAGCCGGCGCGTGTCGGGATCGGTCGTCTGGGCGAACTGACCGAGGTTCTTGCTCGTTACCCCCAGATTCTCAGCCGCGATCTGCGCGAAAGCGACCCAGCGCGCCACGTCGAACCATTTGTCGTCGCCCTTGCGCACCACGACGCCGGCGGGTTCGCTGCCGAGCCGGTCGGGCAAGATGGTCAGCTCGTCCTTGGCCGCGCCCCGCAGGTAACGCAATCCCGCGACCTGAGAGTCATCGGTGATCAGTGCATCGCACCGTCCGGCCAGGAATGCCTTGAACAGCGCATCCATGCCGTCGATCACCACCGGCGTGTAGCTGATCTTTTGCGACCGGCTCCAGTCCGCCAGGACCAACTCGGTGCTGGTGCCGGGCAGCACGCAGATGGTCGCGCCTTGCAGATCCTTCGCCGCCTTGATGCCGGAGGCGGTCTTGACCAGGAAGGCGGCCCCACCCCAGTAGTTCACCGACGCGAACAGCAGCCCCAGGCTGGCCTCCCGCTTCAGCGACCAGCCGGTATTACGCACCAGGACGTCAACCTCCCCCGACTGCAGGGCGGTGAAGCGGTTCATCGAGGTCAGCCCGACGAACCGCACCTTCTCGGCCTCCCCCAGCACCGCGGGAGCGATCGCCCGGCAGGCGTCAGCGTCCATGCCCCGGATGACCCCGGTGCTGTCGGCCAGTGCGAAACCCGCGATAGTGCCGGAGGTGCCGCACAGCAACAGCCCGCGCGCCCGCACCGCATCCATGGTTGCCGAACCGGTCCCCTGCGCTCGGGCGTGCAGCGGAACGAGCAGGACGAACAGGGCGAGAGCGGTCCAAAGTCGCTGTTTCATGTGGGTTCTCATCGTTGGCGGGGGCTGTGGCGGCATCATCGACTATTGTGGGCTGGGGAGAAAAGACCGGACCGTGCTCGAACGTCGGCGCCGAACCCGGCAAGCCCTGCGGGCACGGTTCTCCGATTTTCCGGTGCTGTCTATTGGCCTATTGCCACGCAGCGAGACTGAACCCTCCCCGACTTTCGGCTGCATCTTTCGGGGCATGCAAAGCCAGCGGAACCGCTCATGCAGTGGGAAGTCTTGAGTTTCGGAACAAGCTTCCACCAACTGTGCCGTTGGCCTCAGTTGTGCTCGTGAGGCCGGCCCCTATGATCGCCAAATGAACCAGCAAGCATCCTCGACAGCCGACGTCGTGGTCGTCGGCCTCGGCGCGTTCGGCAGCGCGGTGCTCTACCAGCTCGCCAAACGAGGCATACGTGCGATCGGCATCGACCGGTTCACGCCGCCGCACACGATGGGGTCCTCCCATGGCGAGACCCGGATCACCCGCCTCGCAGTCGGTGAGGGCGACGCCTACGCGCCGCTGGTGCGCCGGTCGCACGCGCTGTGGCGGGAGATCGAGCAGCACGGCGGCGGCAACCTGTTCCAGGAAACCGGCGGCCTGATCATGGCCCCGCGCGACAGCAGCGCGAGGCACCACGGGCGGGAGAATTTCGTCCGCCGCAGCATCGCAATCGCCGCCCGCACCGGAATCGCCCATGAAGTGCTGGATGCCGGAGAGATCGCGGCGCGTTATCCGCAGTTCCAACTGCGTGGCGACGAGCTCGGGTATTTCGAGCCGACCGCCGGTGTGCTTTCGCCCGAACGCTGTATCGAGACCCAGCTTCGTCTGGCTGTGCAGTTCGGCGCCGTGGTGCGGACCGGGGAACGTGTCGTGGCGATCGACCAGCATGGCGGAACCGTGCGGGTGACGACCGAGCGGGGGATGCTCGAGGCGTCTCGGTGCGTGGTGACCGCGGGCCCCTGGCTGGCCGGATTGCTGCCCGCATTCCGGCCGCTGGCGCGTGTGTATCGCCAGGTGCTGCACTGGTTCGCGCCGCTCGATCCGGCAAAATTCGCACCAGGCCGCTTCCCGGTATTCATCTGGATGCACGGCGACCAAGAGGAAGACTATTTCTACGGCTTTCCAATCGCCGAGCGCGGCATCGACCTGAAAGTGGCAACCGAGACCTACGCGCGGGAGGTCGATCCGGACGACGTCGACCGGACCGTGTCCGCCGACCTGCCGGCGGCCATGTACGCGCAGCATGTCGCTGGTCGTCTCCGCACGGTGACCGGACGGGCAACGCGCTCGGCGGCGTGTCTCTACACGGTGACGCCGGATGCAGGTTTCATTGTCGATACGCTGCCGGACCAGGACCGCGTCCTGGTGGTGTCCGCCTGTTCAGGACACGGCTTCAAGCACTCGGCTGCGGTAGGGGAGGCGATCGCACAGGTGGTCACATCCGGGGCAAGTGTTATCGATCTATCGCCGTTCGGGATGGGCCGGTTCGGTGGGGTCGGGCTACCGTCGCAAACGTGATCCCGTTGCCGTCGAAAGTACGCCGGGATTCCGGTAACATTTCTTCAGCAGATCCGAATCTGATTGGCCCGATATCCAGGCGGCGTGGACTCAGCCGCAGCCCATGGTCGCGCAGGCAATCGCCTGGACCTGCTGGAGAAGTTGCCGCGGCGCCTTTTCCATAAACCGCGCTCGCCTGACCAGATAATCCATGGTCCGTAATTCGGATGCGACAACGCACCCGTGAGCCTTCAGGCCACGCGGAAGCTGCACCTCAAAAGGCGAGCCCTTGATCTTTGTCGTGATAGGGCAAACCACGACCCAACCAGTCGCCACGCTGAACGCTTGCTCAGATAATACGATAGCCCGGTGTTCACCAGCCATCTCTGTCCCCGCTTGCGGCGAGAGTTCGATAAGGATGATGTCGCCCCGATCGGGAGCGTAGGCCATCAGCGCGTCTCTGTGCCCCCGGGTTCGATGTCGAACGCCAGATCATGCCGGTGCTTTAACGGATCGAACTGCGCCAGAAGCTCGGCCATCGTGACACGGGGGCGCTGGCGCCGGATGACGATCTCGTCATCGTTCGCGATAATATCGACCGGGTCGTCAACATGCAGGTGGGCACGTTCAAGCGCAGCCGTCCCAATCCTGACCGCGGCACTGTTGCCCCATTGTGCGACCTTGCTCGGGCGAATCAGGACCTCGGGCATTTTCGTCCTTTTTGTGTCAACAGGATACACGGTAGACACGCAATGCGCCGGACGCAAGGTGGCTCGCGAATCCGAATGCAGTTTAACGCAGAAGCGTTAAGATGGGCTTAACAGGCAGAACGTCTCCTTATCGCGTCCAGGGGAGGACGGCCCCGCAACCGAGACCACCCCCGGCCCTAAATCAAGCCGCCTTCGCCAGCGTGATCCCGCTGCCATCGAATGTGCTGAACAGCGCGGCCGTCTGCGCCTCGGTCAGCTTCAGGTGCGGCGGACGGATGTTCAGCCACCGCGGATCCCCGGTGTTCCGCGCCACCAGCGTCTTCAACGCCGGGATCATCGGCACCGAGATCACCGCCTTGCGCGTAGCCGACAGGACCTCATGCGCCGCGGCCCCCTTGGCGTTGTTCCAGTTGGCGTACACCTCAGCCCCAAGCGCGCAGTTCACGTTCGACGCCGCGGTGATTGACCCCGCGCTGCCCTTTTCCAGCAGTGGCTTAAGCAGGGTATCGTCGCCCGCATAGACCTCGAACCCATCGCGCGCAAACGCTTCGACGTAGGCGAGGCTGTTCTCGTAATTGCCCGAACTGTCCTTGATTCCCTTCACCTTCCCCGGATTGGCCTTCAACAACCGGCCGATGAACTCCACCGAGAACGGGATCGCCGACTGCTGCGGGAAATTGTACAGATACAGCTTGATGTCGCCGGCGACCCGCTGGATCACCTCATTGAAGTAAAACAGCAGCCCGTCATCGGACGGATTCTTGTAGTAGAACGGCGGCAGCAGCAATGCCCCTCGGCAACCGAGTTCCGCCGCCTTGCGCGTCAGCAGCACCGTATCGGTGATCGCCGTTGTGCCGGTGCCGGGCAGCATCTTGGCCGCCGGGATGCCGCGCTTGACCAAGCCCTCCAGCACGTCGATCCGCTCGCTGATGCCCAGGCTGTTGGCCTCCCCGGTTGTGCCGAGCACGGCCAGTCCGTTGCAGCCGTTGGCGAGCAGCCAGCGGCAATGCGCCGCCATCCGATCCAGGTCGATCGACAGGTCGGCGTTCATCGCCGTCAGCACGGCAGCGTTGATCCCGCCGTACAGAGCATCCTTCAACATCACGCAGTCTCCTTTGGTATTTCGTCGTCCTTGCGCCGCCGCATCCGAGGCGGCTTCCCGGGCCATTCTACGATATGATCTTCCAGTGCGCCCGCCCGCCGCTCGCTAATGGCCCGGCCGCGCACCGACACACCGGCCTGGTGCACCGTGTCCGGATTGCCGGACACCAGCGGATGCCACCATGCCAGCCCCTTGCCGTCGCGCACCCGGCGATAGGCGCAGGAAGGCGGCAACCAGTCGATGTCCGTCAGCGCTGTGGGCGTCAGGCCAACGCAATCCGGCACCCGTTGCTGCCGCCGCGGATAATCGCTGCACTGACAGGACTCCAGATCCAGCAGCCGGCAGGCAACGTTGGTGAAAGAGAGTTCATTGGTCTCCTCATGCCGCAGCTTGTGCAAGCAGCAACGACCGCAACCGTCGCACAAGGACTCCCATTCCTCCCGGGTCATCTGCTCCAGCGACTTGGTCTTCCAGAACGGCTCCATGGCGACAGACATTACAGCGTGCGGCTGCTGGACGGAAGTACCAGGGTTCTAAGGGCCGCCGGCCCTTAGCGGGTGCGGCCCTTAGCGGGTGCAGGCACAGCCCGACCTTCCCCTACCGTCCCGCCGGCGCCAGACTCTGCTCCTGGACCGGTCCACGCCCGCCCGGCTGCTGCGGCGGGTATCCATTGGGCGGCGGCGGAGGCGATTGAGTCCCCTGCGGCTGATACTGCGGATACGGCGGCGCGTAGCCCTGCTGCGGCTGCGACGGCTGCGTATACTCAGCATTCCGCGACCCATATCGGGTCAGCACGGCACGCAGCGAATCCGCCCCCGGATTGCCGCCCTGCATCGCCATCACCAACTGCCGAGCCGCGAACGGCTGCCCGTAGTACGACTGGTTCCAGGGCGTCTGAGTCGACATCACGCTGCCCTCCACCGCCACACCGCCGAACAGCCCCCGGTTGGCGGAGAAAGCGACGATATCGGCACCCACCGCCGTCGTGGTCGAGCCCTGAATCCCGGCCCCCAGCGTAGCGATCGCGATCCCGGCGTTCGCCCCCAGCTTGATCTGGCTGTCGAGCACCGCGTTCAGGCCCCGCTCGGTCATGATCAGCATCAGAAGCTGGCTGTCCTGGATGCCGAACTGGAAGCCGAAGCTACCACTGCCGATCTGGTAGAACGCGGGATACGACCATGTGCCGTTGCCGGCCCGGGCCAGCAACAGGCAGTTGCCGCCCTCACCGCCGAAGAAAAAGCCGGCCTTGAAGATACGCGGACAGACCATCACGCCCTTGGCACGCCGCAACAGGTCCTTCGGATCCTGCGACACCGTCTGCGTCATCATATCCTGGATGGTCAAGGTGCTGCGATCCACCAGGGTCTGCTGCTCTCCTGGCGAGTTGGCTGAACATCCTGCCTGCAGCAGCGCCAGCATCGCCAGCGCGGCCATTGCCACGAACCGGATCATACGTGTTTGTCTCCCTGCCGTCGTGAATCGGGTCCCTTATCGAGGTGCACCTGTATCGCCGGTACACCCGTATCGGGGTAAATAGGCCGAGTGCCCGAGTCGGCGCAGCCCCGGTCATCGGCCCGCCGATTTGGGGGCGGCCGGTGCGATCGGCGCTAGCGATACGGGCCCGCCGGTCGCGGCCCGTCGATTGCATGTTACGGTGCTCGCCCACACGGGCATGCCGCGATACGTTCCGCCATGTTACACGACCCGCCGCCGGCAAGCAGAAGGAATGAACCGATGACGAACGACGGGCAAACCAGCGGAATGACCCGCCGCAATCTGGCCGCAGCGGCCGGTTTGCTGACGATCATGGGCTTCATCGGATCCGCCCGCGCCGACGCAACGGCCGAGAGCACCTTCGACCGGGTTCGCCGCACGAAGGTGCTGCGCATCGCCGCCTTGCCGGGAGAATTGCCGTACTTCCAGAAGGATCTGGCCACCGGTGAGTGGTCCGGCGCCTGCATATCGATGGCCGCGGATATCGCGAAAGTGTTCGACGCCAAGCTGGAGTATATCGAATCAACCTATGGCAACTCGGTGCTGGACCTGCAGTCCAACAAGGTCGACCTCGCCTTCGCGCTGAACCCGACCCCGGCTCGCGCCCTGTCGATCGCCTTCACCCGCCCGATGATCATCCACCCGTTCGGCTGCCTGGCGAAGAAAGGCCTCGCGCCGAAGACCTGGGACGACCTGAACAAACCCGAACTCGTCATCGTCTTCGACATCGGCTCCCTGCACGAGACCGCCGCCCGGCGGTACTGCCCGAAAGCGCAGCTAACCGGCTTCAAGACGCGCGACGAATGCACATTGGCGCTGCAATCGGGTCGCGCCGACGCGCATATCCAGGCGGCTCTGCTGGGCCTGTCGACGGTCGGCAAGAACCCGTCGCTGGGTCCCTACTACCTGCTCACCAATCCGACCGTCGCGCTGCCAAGCTGCCTCGGCCTGCAGCGGGAGCCAGATACCAGGTTCCGCGAGGTGATCGACGCCTGGCTGGATATGAACCGCGGCACCGGCCAGCTGCGCGAATGGATGCTGGAGGGCCTGGCGAAAAACAACGTCACCCGCGATCAGGTTCCATCCACGCTGACATTCTAAACCGCCAACGGAGGGTCCCACGTTTGCATTACCAGTGGGACTTCGTCTTCCTGCTCCGCTACGCACCGCTGTTCTGGCGCGGGGTGGAGGTCACCCTGGCCTACACTGCGGCGACCATCGTCATCGGGCTGATCATCGGGCTCGCGGTCGGGCTGGGGCGGCTGTCACGCTCCCGCCTGTTGAATATCCCCCTGGTCGCCTTCATCGAGGCGTTCCGCTGCACCCCGCTGCTAGTGCAGATCGTCTGGTTCTATTACGCGCTGCCGGTGCTGCTGGGCATCCAGATCCCGGCCGTGGTGGCGGGAATCATGACGCTATCCTGCTACACCGGGGCGTTCTACGCGGAGATTTTCCGCGGCGGCATCATCTCCATCGAGCAAGGCCAATGGGACGCCGCCCGAGCGCTGGGGTTGCGCCGCTGGCATGTGATGCGGCGGGTGATCCTGCCGCAGGCAGTCCGCCGGATGATCCCGCCGTTCGTCAACCAATCCATCACCCAGTTGAAGAACACGTCGCTGATCTCCACCATCGCGGTGCCGGACCTGCTGTACAATGGCACGCTGGTGACCGCGGACACCTACCGGCCGCTGGAGGTTTATACTGTCGTCGCACTGATCTATTTCGCGCTGCTGTTCCCCAGCACCTTGCTGGCCCAGGCCTATGAGCGGCGGTTGGCATCCCGGCCGAGGTAGGGCATAGGCATGCCGCATGCCGAGCCACCTGCTGGAAACGACCGAGGGAAAACGTCTGGCGGACCGGGCAGCGTGGCTGCACTGGGGGCCTTACCTCGCCGAACGCGAATGGGGAACCGTGCGCGAGGACTATTCGCTCAACGGCGACGCCTGGACCTATTTTCCGTTCGAGCACGCCCGCAGCCGCGCCTACCGCTGGGGCGAGGACGGCATCGCCGGCTTTACCGATGACCGCCTGCGCTGGTGCCTGTCGCTCGGTTTGTGGAACGGACGCGATGAAATCCTGAAGGAGCGGATGTTTGGCCTGACCAACGCGCAGGGCAATCATGGCGAGGACGTCAAGGAGCTTTACTACTTCCTCGATGGCACCCCGACGCATTCTTACATGCGGATGCTGTATAAATACCCTCAGGCGGCATTTCCGTACGACGCGCTGATCAAGGAGAATGCACAGCGCGGTCTGGATCAACCGGAATACGAACTGCTCGACACCGGCATTTTCGACGGCGATCGCTATTTCGATGTGGGTGTGGAATACGCCAAGGCCTCACCAGAGGATATCCTGATCCGGATCACCATCGACAATCGCGGTCCGGACCCGGCTGAATTACACGTTCTGCCCCATCTGTGGGCACGCAATACCTGGGATTGGCGGACGGGCATTCCAGAGCCCGGGCTGCGCCTTTCGCCGGGTGGCGTGACCGCCTGGCACAATCGGATGCCGGATCGGTTGCTGTCGATCGACACTGATGCCGAGTGGTTATTTTGCCGCAATGAAACCAACACGCGACGGCTGTACGAATCCGATGCGATCGGACCCTTCAAGGATGGCATCAACGACTTTGTCGTGCATGGCCGTGCGGATGCCGTGGATCGCCGGCAGGGCACCAAATGTGCCGCCCATGTGAAACTGATGTTGCCGCCGGGCGGGCGGCACGTGCTGCGGCTTCGCTGGCGCCCATCGGACGTGGCCGGTCACCCCTTCGCCGACCACAGCGCGGTGATGGCCCAGCGTATCGCCGAAGGCGACGAATTCTACGCCGCCCTGCAAACCAACATCACCGACCCGGATGCTCGGCTTGTGCAGCGTCAGGCCCTGGCCGGCATGCTGTGGTCAAAAGAGTTCTATCGTTACGACGTGCGGCGATGGCTGCAAGGCGATCCATTGCAGCCCACACCACCGCCCGAACGCCTGGCGATCAGGAAGGGCGATTGGCAGCACCTGAACAACCGCGACATCATCTCGATGCCCGACACCTGGGAGTACCCATGGTACGCCTCCTGGGACCTCGCTTTCCAGGCCGTGACATTCGCGCTGATCGACCCGGAGTTCGCCAAGCAGCAGCTGCTGCTGCTGACGCACGAATGGTTCATGCATCCGAACGGCGCGCTGCCCGCGTACGAATGGGCGTTCGGTGAAGTCAATCCGCCCGTGCATGGCTGGGCCGCATGGCGTGTCTTCCGAATGGATGCCGCGCTGCGGGGCGCCCCTGACTTCGAGTTTCTGGAACGTATCTTCCACAAACTGATGATGAACTTCACCGGTTGGGTCAACAAGCAGGACGTCGAGGGGCGGAACGTCTTTCAGGGCGGCTTCCTCGGGCTGGACAATATCGGCGTGTTCGACCGCAGCCAGAAGCTTCCGGTCGCCGGGCGGATCGACCAGTCGGACGGCACATCCTGGATGGGGATGTACGCGCTGAACATGATGCAGATCTCGCTGCAGCTTGCGACCCGCAATCCCGTCTACCAGTCGACAGCGACAAAATTCTTCGAGCATTTCCTGGCGATCGCCGCGGCGATGACGCAACAGAACGGCCGCCGCGGGCTGTGGGATGAGGCGGATAAGTTCTACCATAACGTGTTGCAGCGGCCGGACGGATCAGCCCTTCCGCTGCGGCTGTTCTCGCTGGTAGGTCTGTTCCCGCTGTTCGCGGTGGAGGTTCTGGAGCCCGAAACGCTGGAACGATCACCGGAATTCGCCGAACGCCTGCAATGGGTGCTTAACCACCGTCCCGATCTCGCCGCCCTGGTTTCGCACTGGGATGTGGAAGGGCAGGGGTCCCGGCGCTTGCTTTCATTGTTGCGCGGCCACCGGATGAAAGCCTTGTTGCGGCGAATGCTGGATGAGACGGCGTTTCTGTCTCCCCATGGCGTTCGCAGCGTCTCGCGTGAGCATCTGGACAAGCCGTTCGTGCTGGATCTGGACGGTCAGCATTTCCGGGTGCGCTATGTGCCCGGCGACAGCGATAGCCGAGCGTTTGGCGGCAATTCGAATTGGCGCGGGCCAGTCTGGATGCCGGTGAATTACATGCTCGTCGAGGCACTGTATGGATTTTATCATTACTATGGCGACGATTTTCAGGTCGAATATCCGACCGGATCGGGCGTCACGCTCAGCCTGCGGGAAATCGCGGACAAACTGTCGGAACGCCTGACCCGGCTGTTCCTGCGCGGTCCCGAT
The DNA here is from genome assembly GCA_028291505.1 of Rhodopila sp. GTDB lineage: Bacteria > Pseudomonadota > Alphaproteobacteria > Acetobacterales > Acetobacteraceae > Rhodopila. Next base: position 21,981 of record JAQGHW010000635.1, read on the forward strand.
GGACGGAGGCCGGTCTTCGGGGATGCGGCGCGATTGCGCGACGATCCGCATTTCCGCGATCATGTGCTGTTCTACGAATTCTTCCACGGCGACACCGGCCAGGGGCTCGGGGCCTCCCATCAGACCGGGTGGACAGGACTCGTCGCGCTGCTGCTGCATGGGCGAGAGGTGGATAATCCCACCCTGATGGATATGCCGATCGGGGAGACGCCAGCAGCACCGGGCAACACTTCGGGAGGTGCGGCAGGTTAATCCCGCCTCAGCGCCCCCAGCGGCCAGGCGACAGGGCTCCAGCAGCACCATCGCACTGACAGGAATACGCGTGCCAAGGGTTCAAGGTCAGCCAACCGCGCAGGCCGATCGGCGACCGCAGCCGGACGTCCGGTCCCGGCGAGGGCACCCGCAGGTGGGCCGGGGTCAAGCGTCCTTCCCCCGTGTTGAGAATCCATGCCGAACCGCCCTACTGGTTCGGCTTTCCTGTCGGTGGTGGGTAGGCAAGTAATCAATCGGACACAGAGTTGCAGTAGAGTCGAGGAAGGGCGCGGTATCGCTTACGCGACCCGTTTCCCCTCCCCGC
>JAQGHW010000651.1 GCA_028291505.1 Rhodopila sp.
TCGGGGACGGGCGGAAGGCCATGCTTTGTGGTGACAGCGCTTCCAACCGCCGTGCGCGCCGGCATCGCATTCGGCGACGCTCCAAGCGATACTGGCGTGGAACAAGGAAGCCGCCGACCGATGAACGCGGAGCAGCCATCTATCACGCTCGACCCGAATGTATCGGCCGGGAAGCCTATCATTCGCGGCACGCGCATATCTGTGGAGTTCGTGATCGGGCTGATGGCCGACGGATGGAGCGAAGCCGACATCCTAGTGGTCCGATCCCAACGCTTGGCTCCCAAGCGTTGGGTGAATCGGCCCACCAAATCAAAGGCTAGTGGATAAATATGACGGTTCTTTGCGTCAGATTTATCCACTAGAGGGTCGTGCCGTTGGCATTGACTGTCGGCTGATGGTGGCCGGCGTTACCTACGAAGTCGATGCCGAGTTGGCTGGCGAAACGATTGTGGTCTGGTGGGGACTCTTCGACCAGGAACTCTGGGTCGAACGCGAGGAAGAGCGGTTCGGTCCTTATCACCCGGTCGGCGGCCCCATCCTGCTGCACCGGTATCGCAAGCATCGCAAGAGCCGGCGCGAGGTTCGCGCTGATCGGGTGGGCGACCTGGCACGGCTTCTCGTTCTGCCGCGCTCCGTTCTCTCTGGCGAGGATGATGTTGTCGTGGTCGGTGCCGGACCAACCGCCTCGGCGGAACAAGTGCCTGTCCGCCCGTTCCTTGATCCCGACCCGTTCCACGAACTGACCTTTCCGAGTCCGCGCGCGGCCAAGCGGGCGATCGCCGACGAAATCAGCCTGCCGATCGGCAGGCTTTCCAACGACGACCGCCGGTTCATCGACGCGCTCGTCGCGCGCACGCTCTCGCGTCCCGAGGTGATCGCCGCGGTGCGCGCGTTCGAGGCGGCGTTCGAGATCGGCGCCAAGCCTGTCGACGAGAACGTGGTCGAGGCGGTGCTGTCGCTGCGGATCGACGACCTGGAACCCCGACTGACCCGGAGCGGCTACGATGTTCGCAGTCTGGCCGAGCAGTTCGATGCCAAACCGGCCGAAATCTGCCGCCTTTTGCGCGGCGACCTCGATCCGTCGCGCTCGCGCGAACTGATGGACGAGATGCGCGCGGCAGGGCTGCCGACTTGATCGGATGGCATCGTGCGCCGGCGATCGACTATTGCGCGTCCGTCTCACCGAATGTGCGTTGTGTCTCAGCTATTGTGCGTCGGACGGTCGCTTCCGTCTCAGATAATCTGGGCCGAAAATGACCATCTATTGCGCGTCGGGCCGTTCATCATTGCGCGCCGCTACAGTTAGGGCGCCGGCGGTGGAAAGCTGCCGTTCGCTCATCATCAGGCAATCGAGTGAAAGGGCTGCCCCCCGCGAGGCAACGAGAGGACCGATTAATGCCAGCCCGCGTTGACTGCGACTCTCTGCCCGCGCCTCCCGGTCAGGCCGGCGGAGGCCGGCATCCGCGGCTTCTCTTGACAAAATCAATGCCTTGGATGGTGAGCCTGGGGACCGTCCATGCCGCTTCAGCAAAGGCCCGGCCGGCATTGAAGATCCGGTCAAAGTGATGCCCAAACCCGACACCGAGCGTGCCGTTGTAGACTCGCGATGGCGGCAGCCCGGCCCTGTCCAGCCAGGCGCAGTCTTGCGGCTGGCGCCAGGCGTGCTCAGAGAAATCGCAAAACGCTTTTATAACGATCCTGATATTTGGTGCGTCGGCATAGCGGGCCCAACCGACCGCCGTCCCCTCGACGATGGCCAACGCGCGAGCACGTAGAAAATCGGTGTGAACACCAGCCCGAACAATGTCACCCCCAGCATGCCCGCGAACACCGCTGTCCCCAGGCTTTGGCGCATCTCCGCACCGGCACCTGTCGCCACCGCAAGCGGGAGCACACCCAGGATAAAGGCAAGCGATGTCATCAGGATCGGTCGCAACCGGGTCCGCGCTGCCGCTACCGCCGCGTCGAAACGGTTCGCCCCCTCCTCCTCGGCCTGCTTGGCAAACTCTACGATCAGAATGGCGTTCTTCGCGGCCAAACCGACAAGAACCACCAGACCGACCTCGACCAGGATGTTGCGATCGAGACCACGTGCATTAACCCCGATCATCGCGGCGAGGATACACATCGGCACGATCAGTACCACAGCGAGCGGCAGCAGCCAGCTCTCGTACAGTGCCGCGAGCAGCAGGAATACGAACACGACGGCAAGCCCGAACGCGACGGCCGCGGTATTGCCGGCAAGCTTTTCCTGCAGGGCGATCTCCGTCCACTCGAAGCTGAAGCCCTGCGGCAGCCGCTCATGCGCGATCTTTTCGATGGCGGCGATCCCCTGCCCGGTCGAGAAGCCGTGGCTGAGATTGAGCTGCACCTCGGCAGCTGGATAAAGGTCGTATCGCGGCACGCGGAACGGGCCCGTTGTGTCACGGAACGTCGCCACCGCACCGATCGGCACCATGTCGCCACGGTTGTTGCGCGCCTTGAGATTCTCCACGTCACGCAAGGTCAGCCGGTATTGGTTGTCGGCTTGGGCGTTCACCTGGTAGGTGCGGCCCAACAAGTTGAAATCGTTTATATATGCCGAACCCATATAGACGGACAGCGCCTCGAACACGTTGTCGATTGGCACGCCGAGGCGCTCTGCCTTGGTGCGGTCGATATCGGCATAGACCTGTGGCGTGTGGGTATTGAACAGCGTGAACGCCTGGTTGAAGCCCGGCATCTGTGCGGCTGAACCGGCAACGATCCAGGTTGCCGTCTCAAGCGCCGGCAGCCCGCGCCCCGCACGGTCCTGCACGTAAAGCTTGAGCCCACCGCCCGTGCCAATCCCGGGTACCGAGGGCGGCTCGAGGACAAAAGTAAAGGCTTCGCTCAAGGGCGCGAGCTGTTGCTGCAGATCAGCGCGGATGCGCGCGGCGGTGAGACCGAGCGGCACACGCTGCTCGAACGGCTTGAGCGGGACGAAGATAACGCCGGTGTTCGGTGCGTTGGTGAAGGTAGCGCCGTCAAACCCGGTGAAAGCAACCGAGTTCTGAACGCCCGGTCGCGCGAGGATGATCTTCGACGCCTCCCGGATCACCGCGTCGGTACGCGCGAGAGACGCGCCGGGCGGCAGTTGGAACGCTGCGATCAGGTAGCCCCGGTCGAGCTGCGGGATGAGTCCGGTGGGTGTGCTGGCGAGCCGGTCATAGGCGAGATAGATCAGCCCGCCATACACCACGAGCGCGATCACCCCCACCCGCACCAACCGTCGCGTCAACGCGCCATAGCCGCGTGAGAGCCGGTCGAAGACCCAGTTGAATCCGGCGAAGAACCAACGCAGCGGCGCGCCGAGGCGCCACAGCAGGGTCCGCTTCGGTACGGCCTCGTGCGGCTTCAGCAGGATCGCGGCGAGGGCGGGCGACAAGGTGAGCGAGACGAAGCAGGAGATCACTGTCGCAGATGCGATGGTGATAGCGAATTGCCGGTAGAACGAACCCTGCAAACCGCTGATGAACGCCGTCGGAATGAACACCGCGCACAACACCAGCGCGATGGCGACCAGCGCGGTACCCACCTCGTCCATGGTCTTGTGCGCGGCCTCGCGCGGCGTGAGGCCCTGCCTCAGGTAGCGTTCGACGTTCTCCACCACCACGATCGCGTCGTCCACCACGATGCCGATGGCAAGCACGAGTCCGAACAGCGACAATGTGTTGAAGGTTATGCCGACGGCGCCCATCAGCAGGAAACAGCCGATCAGCGAGATCGGGATCGCGACGACCGGAATGACCGCCGCCCGCCAGGTCTGCAGGAACACGATCACAACGATTACGACGAGGCCGATCGCCTCGAACAACGTGCGCACCACCTCATTTACGGATTGCTGAATGAACTCGGTCGGGTTGTAGACCACGCGGTAGTCCACCCCGGGCGGGAAGTCCTTCTTTGCCTCCTCCATCGCCGACTTGACTGACGCAGCGGTAGTAAGCGCGTTCGACCCAGGGCGCTGGAAGATGATGATCGCGGTCGCCACGTCCTGGTTGAGGTAGGCATTAATCGTATAATCCTGCGAGCCGAGTTCGACGCGCCCGATGTCGCGGATGCGCACGTAGCTGCCGTCGGGGTCGGCGCGCACGACGACATCGCCGAACTGCTCCTCGGTAAGGAGCCGGCCCAACGTCTGCACAGAGAGCTGGAACGCGCCTTGCGAGGTCGCCGGCGGTTGGTTGATCGCACCCGCCGCCACCTGCAGATTGGCCGCCCGCAGCGCAGCCACCACGTCGCCTGCCGCGAGCCCACGAGCCGCAACCTTGCCGGGATCGAGCCATATGCGCATCGAGTAATCGCGCGCACCAAAAATGCGCACGTCGCCCACCCCGTCAAGGCGCGCCAGCACGTCCTTGATGTAAAGTGTCGCGTAGTTGGAGATGTATTGCTGGTCGCGCGAACCGTCCGGCGTGACCATGTGAACGACCATCATCAGATCGGGCGATGCCTTGCGCACCGTGACGCCGAGGCGCCGCACGTCCTCCGGCAGACGGGGTTCGGCCACCGAGACGCGATTCTGTACCAATACCTGCGCAGTGTCGATGTCGGTGCCCGGCTTGAACACGACGTCGATCGACAGCGTGCCGTCACCGACCGACTGCGACACGACGTAGAGCATGTTGTCGACGCCGTTCACCTCCTGCTCGATCGGCGTCGCCACCGTCTCGGCCAGTACCTGCGCCGAGGCACCGGGGTAGACGGCACGAATGTTCACTGTCGGCGGTGCGATTTCAGGGTATTCCGATATCGGCAAGCTGCGCTGCACGATCGCGCCTGCGATCGTCAAAAGCAGCGACAGAACGGTTGCGAAGATCGGCCGGTCGATGAAGAAGTGCGAGAAGCGCATGTGCCGCGCTCAGTTCCCGGCCGGCCGCGTCTGCACCACCTCGACTGCCGGTCCGGCCTCGACCGGCTTGATCTCCCCGGGCGCCGGCTTCACCGTGACACCTGGGCGGACGAACGGATTGGCGAGCCCACCGATGATCACCCGGTCGTCCGCGGCAAGTCCGGCGGTGACGGCGCGCAGCCCAAGCGCGATCGCCCCGAGGGTCACCGGTTTCGCTCCCACTTTGTTGTCGGCGCCGACCGTGAAGACTATTTTCCGTGCCTGATCGGATACCACCGTGCTGTCAGGCACCAACAGAACGTCCATGAAGCCGCCGAACAGCCGGAGCCGGGCGAACGTGCCTGGGGTAAAGAAATAGTCCTTGTTATCAAACACCGCGCGGCCGCGGATGGTGCCCGAGTGCGCGTTTATCTCGTTGTCTACAAAATTCATTTTGCCGGTGTGCGCCCATTCCGTCTCGTCGGTCAGCCGCAGCTGGACCGGATTGCCGGTGTCGCGCGAAGACGGGCGCTGGCCGCTCGCATTGAGGCGCGTATAGCGGATGTAGTCGGTCTCCGCCGCCTCGAACACAAAATGGATCGGGTTAAGCGTGACGATCGTGGTGAGCACCGTCTGTTCTCCGGAGCCAGCAACGAGATTGCCAACGTCCACCTTGCGATCGGATGCACGCCCGGAGATGGGCGCGGTCACATGCGTCCACTCAAGGTTGAGTTCAGCATTCCGCAGCGAAGCCTGCGCCGACATGAGCTGTGCCCGGTCCACATCGAGCGTCGCTCGGCGCTGATCCAGCTCGCGCACTGCAGTGGCAGCAGTTTTCACCAACTCCTCCGCCCGGCTGAAATCAACAGCCGCCTGCTGCACCTGCGCCTGGTTACGCAACACGTCCGCGCGCGCCTGCTCGACCGCGATTTCGTACGGCCGCCGGTCGATGGTGAACAGTACATCACCCTTGGCGACAATCGCACCGTCTACGAAATGGATCTGGTCGATATAGCCGGAGACGCGCGGCCTAACCTCCACGCGCTGCATTGCTTCGAAGCGGCCAGTGAACTCATCCCACAGTGCGATCCGTCGCGCGATCGGGTCGGCGACCGTCACCGCAGGCGCCTCCTGTGCCGGTGCGGCGCGGGTGAACGCCGCGAGCGCACAGCAGCCGAGAAGCATGATGCCAAGGAATGGCCGGCGAAGTCTCCCCTGCATTGATCGCCCCTCCCCCGATTTTAAATGCGGCCACCCCGTCACGGGGTTGAGCCCGCATTACGCCACCCTAGCCGGCTGATGACAGCATCGCCATCTTACCATCAACATGCAGCTCATACAGCTGGCCATATGGCCGGTTGCGGGCGCAGCGCCTTCAGAATCTGCCGGCACCGGCGCGGGCGCGCCGGTCACGTTGCTGATTTTCCGCCGTCCACCCAAATTACCTGTCCCGTAACGAAGGAAGCACTGTCCGAGGCAAGGAACACGATGGGCTCTGTTGCAAAGTTTGGGAACCAGCAGCCTTGAGGGTAGCATCGGCGCGTCTGGGGTTCGAGACAAGGCACGACAATGGGTGGGAGCGGGCGTTTCAAGGGACGGCACTTCACGGCAGAGGTGATCTTGTGGGAGGTCCGATGGTACCTGATGTTCCCGATCAGCTACCGTGATCCCGAACTCATGCTGCAAGACCATGGCGTCTCGGTCGACCACTCCACCATTTTTCGGTGGCTTCAGGCCTATGCCGCCGACCTGGAGAAACGGATCCGGCCGCACCTGCGTATGAGCAATGGGTCCTGGCGGGTGGATGAGACCCTTGTAAAGGTCAAGGGCCGCTGGACCTACATGCATCGAGCTGTCGACCAGCCGCGGTCAGACGATCGACTTTCTGCTCTCAGCCAAGCGCGACGCTGAGGCGGCGAAGCGATTCTTCCGCAAGGCGCTGGCTCAGCCTCACACGGTGAACCCGCGCACCATCACCGTGGATAAGAATACCGCCGATCCGAAGGCGGCTGCGGAGACGAAGAGGGATGGCGAGCTTTGGCGCCGATCACGGCTACGCCAGGTGAAATACTTGAACAATATCGTGGAGCAGGACCACCGGAATGTGAAACGACCGACCCGCCCAGGGCGTGGATTTGGCAGCTTCTGGACGGCCCGACGAACACCGGCAGGCTTCGAGGCGATGGCGATGATTAGGAAGGGACAGGTTCGGAACATCGGTCGCGGCGACATCAGGGCTCACGCGAAATTCATCGCCGCACTGTTCCAAGTCGCCGACTGAGGCGCGATCTGATCTCTTCCGCGGAGATCCGCAGCCAACACCAAACTTTGCAACAGAACCGGCCGGCGTCGTCACGTTAACTTTAGGCGGGCACACATACCCTGTCGCTAAGTATTGAATGCCTTGGAGCAAGTCACGCAATAAGCGGGTGCTGCGGCGCGTTGGTTCAAGCGCGGATGAAGCGATTGAGGCCATTGCGCTCCGGCAAACAAATGTGGATGACTGGCTCATGCTGGAAGCAGGTTCAGGAGCGGGCGATCGAGCTATTGATTGTGATTGCGGTAACGAAGTAATAATTGGTGCTGCAAGGCAATTACTGTCGGAAGGGAAGGAATTGTAGCTCCTCAATTGATAGCACACCTGGCTAGGCGGCCTGCGGCCCTAAGAACAAAATGTGAAGCGTGCAAACGCCCCGGAAGGTAGAGCGTGTCTCTCTCAATTGTGTATTGCTCCGAGTCGAAGGGTGGGTCGGCAAAAATTGCAAGCCGCGCAGATAGTTGGCTTAGTTTTTAAACCTAGATATCTAGACCGGGCTAGATCGCTGATTTGACTCAATTATGGGACCTGCTGACGCGGACACCAGCCAGCACTAGTTTTTGGAAATGGCATCCGATCTCATCGGCTTCGACCTCTTCACGCTTAAGGGGGATCCGGTCTCCCGAGCAGTGGCTGTGTTGCGCATTGCCCGTCAGCAGGTTCGGCTGGCGTACGGCGATACGGAGAGCTGGCGTCTCGAGGCGGTGCTGTCAGCCATCGAGGACGAAATAGGCGGTTGTCTGGGCCGGATCGCGAACGCAATGGATAGCGACGCTGCCGATCAACAGGCGAGCGGCAAAGCGACAGCGCAACGGCAGGCAGAGCTGCCGCTGCGGGCGGCATAGATGAGGACAGAGCGTCGGTTGTCAGGAGACCGTCCAAAACCTGGGGGTGAACATTTGCAGGCCGGAAC
>JAQGHW010000703.1 GCA_028291505.1 Rhodopila sp.
CGGAGCACTTATTGGGTTGGCGACTTATGTTTTGCGGCAGCAACCGGCACCGGTCGGGCGCCGGGACCGGTGATGCCGTAAGATTTGGGATCACCGGAACAGGCCGCTAGGACGATCAGCAAACCAAGAGCAAGAATCGCGCGCATGCAGAATTTTGCGCTATTCCTCCGCAATCGGCTCTTACTCTCGCGTGAAGGTGCCTTAATTTGCCAGCCGACAGACGCGGCGCCCAGCTGTCAAAAGCCTAACGGCCTTACCCAGGAGCCGCTCAATCGGCATCGAGCAACGACGCTGCCGCCGGGGCCAGAGCACCACCGGCGAACGGGTTTAGCACACGCATCCCGAACAGCGTGCTGCCATAGGCAAGATCCTCGCTCAGGATCGTCGTGCATCCCGCCTCCGCTGCGGTCGCGACAAGCAGCGCATCCCAGTATGAGGTTCGACCACCAGCCGCACTGCCCAGGGCGGTTCGGATCGCGCTGGCAGAGACCGGTATTGTCTGGAACACGTCCATCATGTCCCGCGCGACCTGTGCCGCGGTGGCTGACGGCATCATTTGCTTGCGCGTGACGGCGGCGTAGAATTCAGAGATCGCCTGCAAGGCCAGATAACACGGCCGCACACTGGCGCGACGCATGATGTGCTTGGCGATCGCGTGCCGGTCGCCCGCGGCTCGGTCCACGCTGTACACCAGGATGCTGGTGTCCAGCGTGAAGTGCTCATCGTTCATGCAGCGCGTCGCGATCGAGCGGACCCGCCCCGATGTCCCAGCCTTTCTCCATCGCGGCACTCAGCCGTTCCCACGCTGCCTGCTGTTCCGGAGTCAAGACGCGGTGCTTGCTGATCGGCGACAGGCGCGCAACCGGAGTGCCGTTGCGGGTGATGACGAATTCCTCGCCCGCCTCCACCTCTCGAATGCGCTGGGCAAAGGACTGATTGGCCTCGCGCAGGGTGAGGGTCTTAGTCATAACCGGTGCATGTAGCACGAGGCGGGCTACAATGGAAGCCCAGACCAACGTGAACGCCCGGCGGTCAGCCGACGGCCCCCCCCAAAGACCGGAACGTCATAGCGCAAGATCGCCTGGTCTCTGGTTACCAACATCAAGTCCTCGGTCAGCGCCTGGGCAATCAGCATCCGGTCGAACGGGTCGTTGTGGTGGCGGGGCAGGGCGCCCGCCGCTATCCCATGCGCCGGCAGGATCGGAAGTATGTCGCACCCCATCCGCTCGATGGTGCTGTCGAAGAGGTCGAGTGGAAACGACAGCCGGCCGACCCCCTGCTTGATAGCGATTTGCCATGGCGTCACGGCGCTGACGACAATCCGGTTCTCGGGCGATGCCAGTGCCGCCTGCAGGAGCCGGCCGAGCCGAGATGGTTCCGCGACCGCCCACACGAACACATGCGTGTCGAGCAGCAGGTTCAAGACGATCCTTACTCGAAATGCTTCATGATCTCGTCTGGAAGAGGATCATCGAAATCATCGCCGATCCAGACCTGACCCGCCAACAGACCGAGCGGGCGAGGGGTGGTCCGCTTGGCGAGCGGGACGAGTCGCGCGAGCGGACGGCCAGCCTTCGCGATGATGATTTCCTCCCCCGCGGCCGCGCGTTCAACCAGCTGAGACAGCTTCGTCTTGGCCTCGTAAAGATTGACCGTGTCCATGGCAACGTCCTTGACCAACGTTGGTCAAGAGATGTGCCTCGCCAACCGCGAAGTCAAGCGCGACGCCTTGGATTGCCTAACCCAGACCACGCACCCGCTTACTCCACCGTCACCGACTTCGCCAGGTTGCGCGGCTGGTCCACATCCGTGCCCTTAATATCCGCCACCTGGTAAGCCAGCATCTGCACCGGGATCGCGTATAATATCGGCGCCACGAACGGGTCGACGGCGGGCAGCACCACAGTTTCCACGGCGATGCCCCGCAGCTTGGCCGCCCCCACGGCGTCGCTGAACACGATCACCTGACCACCGCGCGCCGCCGCTTCCTGCAAATTCGATGCGGTCTTCTCGAACAGCGGCCCGGACGGCGCGATCGCGATCACCGGCACCGCCGGATCGATCAGCGCGATCGGCCCGTGCTTCATTTCACCGGCTGCGTAACCCTCGGCGTGGATGTAGCTGATTTCCTTCAGCTTCAGCGCGCCCTCCAGTGCGATCGGGAAACAGTTGCCGCGGCCGAGGAACAGCACATCCCGAGCCTTCGAGACCCGCAACGCGATTGAGTTCAAAGCGTCCGCCGCGGCCAGCATTTCCGCTGCCCGGCTAGGCACCTCCAGCAAGGCAGCTGTCATCGCCGCCTCCTGATCCACGCTGATCGCCCCCGTTGCGCGCCCGGCCGCCAGCGCCAGGCACGCCAGCACCGAAAGCTGCGCCGTGAACGCCTTTGTGGAAGCGACCCCGATCTCCGGCCCCGCCACCGTCTCCAGCACCGCGTCGCTTTCGCGCGCCATCGTGCTTTCCGGCACGTTCAGGATCGACAGCACCTGCTGACCCTGCTCGCGCATGTAGCGCAGGGCTGCGAGGGTATCCGCCGTCTCGCCGGACTGCGACACCAGCAATCCCAGTCCGCCGCGCGGCATCGGTGGGGTCCGGTAGCGAAACTCCGAGGCCACGTCTCCATCGAACGGAATCCGAGCGACCGCTTCGAACCACCAGCGGCCGACCAGGCCGGCGTAGAACGCGCTGCCACAGGCGCTCATGGTGATGCGCGAGACTTTGCGGAAGTCGACGCCGAGTTCCGGCAGTGCGACCGCCCGGCTGCCCGGGCTGATCATCTGGTGCAAGGTGTCGCCGATCACTGCCGGATGCTCGTGCAGCTCCTTTTCCATGAAATGGCGGAAATTGCCCTTGCCGATCGACGCCCCGGTCAGCCGGGTCAGCTTGATCTCGCGCTCGACCTCCTGCCCATCGGCGCCGAAGAACCGCGCGCCATGCCGATCCACCACCGTCCAGTCGCCATCGCGCAGATAGGCGATCCGGCGCGTCAACGGCGCCAGCGCCAGCGCGTCGGACCCCACGAACATCTCATCATCGCCAAACCCGACAGCCAGCGGCGCGCCATGCTGAGCCCCCACGATCAACTCCGGATGGCCGGCGAAGATCATTGCAAGCGCGTAGGCACCCTCCAGCCGGCGCAACGCCGCACCCGCCGCCGCGACTGGCGCCATCCCCCGCTTCAAGAAAAGATCGACCAACTGAGCCACCGTTTCGGTATCGGTTTCGGTGCTGAATTCCTGCCCCTCCGCCTCCAGTTCCGTCCGCAGTTCGGCGTGGTTTTCGATGATCCCGTTATGCACCAGCGAAACCCGCGCGGTGCCATGGGGATGGGCGTTGCTCTCGGTCGGCGCGCCGTGAGTCGCCCATCGCGTGTGCCCGATCCCGATTGAGCCGGACAGCGCGTGCGCCTCCAGCGAGGTCGCCAGGTTGCCCAGCTTGCCCTCGGCGCGCCGGCGGTCGATATGGCCGTTCACCAGGGTGGCGATTCCGGCACTGTCGTAGCCGCGGTATTCCAGCCGCCGCAGCGCATCCAGGATGATGGGGGCGGCGGGCCGAGCGCCGATAACGCCAACGATGCCACACATTCAGGTCTTTCCTTTTCTTGCCGCGATTGCCGCCGCCCGCATTTCGATTGCCCGCCCCGGTTTTTCGACCTGGCGTCCGCGCGCCAGCGCCAGTGCATCCGCGGCCACGTCGTTGGTGATCACGCTTCCGGCGCCGATCACCGCGCCGTCGCCGACCGACACGGGCGCGACAAGTGCCGTATCGGACCCGACAAAAACGTCCGCGCCGATGGTCGTGCGGTGCTTATCATGACCATCGTAGTTACAGGTAATCGTCCCGGCGCCGATATTGGTGCGGCGGCCGACCGTCGCGTCGCCGATATAACTCAAATGGCTCGCCTTTACACCAGATGCGAGGTGGGAAGCCTTGATCTCCACGAAATTGCCGACATGCACATCTTCATCCAGCCGCGCGCCCGGCCGCAGCCGCGCGAACGGCCCGATAATGGAACCGGCGCCGATGTCGGCCCCCTCGATATGACTGAACGCCCGGATAGTTACGTTGCCGGCCACTTTAACCCCCGGACCGAAGAACACATGCGGCTCGATCGTCACGTCAGCGGAAAGCTGCGTGTCGGCCGATAGGAACACCGAAGACGGATCGATCATCGTCACCCCGGCTTCCATCGCTTCGTCCCGCAGCCAACCTTGCAGCACGGCTTCGGCATGCGCCAGTTCACCACGCGAATTAACCCCGGAGAGTTCGTCGGCCGACGCCTCCACCGCCAAAACCGAGCGTCCGTCGGCCCTGGCAACGGTCACCACGTCAGTGAGGTAGTACTCCCTTTTCGCATTGTCGTTTCGGACTTCTCGCAGCCAGCGCAGCATCTCCGCCGAACCGCCGCACAGTACGCCCGCGTTGCATAGATTGACCGTCCGCTCCATGGGTGAGGCGTCGGCATATTCGACAATGCGGGAAACCAGGCCGTCCGCGCCGGTGATCACGCGCCCGTAACTGCCGGGGTCGGCGGATCGGAATGCCAGCAGGCACAGCCGCAGCGGCCCGTGGCTTTTCAGCAGCCGTTCCAGCGTTCCCGGCCGGATCAGCGGATTATCCGCATACAGCACCGAGACCGTTCCTGTCCCAAAATGCTCGGCCGCCTGCAGCGCCGCATGGGCGGTGCCCAAACGTTCCTGCTGGACAACACAGGTATGCGGTTCGGCCTCTTTCCGCACCGCATCCATGCCGGGACCCAGAACCACAACGATGCGGTCGAACACCGTCTCACAGCTGGCCAGCAGGTGCCGCAGCATCGATCGCCCGGCCAGCCGGTGCAGCGTTTTCGGCAGCGACGATTGCATCCTCGTTCCGAGGCCGGCGGCCAAAATGATTGCGGTTGCTTGCATGCGCGGCCCCTGCTTCGCTAGTGGTCCGATCCCGGCGCCTGATTCGCAGGCATCGGGTGGATCGGCGCACTACGCTAGTGAGTATCTGCCGTAGCGGCGGCAGAGGAGTAATGTCAATTTCCACCGTTATGCTATTGGTTCAATTCACGTTTCGGAGTGCAACATAGTGGCGAGGACTCTGCTGCTGGACCTGGATGGCACGTTGGTCGATACTGTTCCGGACCTCGCGGCCGCCTTGAACCGCCTGATGGCCACGCGTGGGTTGCCCGAGTTCAGCCGCGACCAGGTGGCCGGGATGGTCGGCGATGGCGTCGCCGTCCTGGTCGGCCGAGCCTTCGCCGCCCATGACCGGCAGCCTGATGCGGCCGCCATTGCCGAATTCGCCGCCGATTACACCGCGCATATCGCGGTCGACAGTCAGCTGTATCCCCAGGTTCTGACGGTCCTCACCGGCCTGGCGCGCGACGGCTGGCGCCTCGCGGTCTGCACCAACAAGCCGGAGCAGGCGGCCCGGGCGTTGCTTCAGGCGGTCGGGCTGCTGCCGCTGCTTTGTGCGGTTGGTGGCGGCGACAGTTTCCCGGCGCGCAAGCCCGACCCGGCCCACCTGCTCGCCACGCTTACCCAAGCCGCCGGCGCACCCGATCGCGCCCTGATGCTCGGTGACCATCACAACGACGTCGTGGCGGCGCGGCGGGCAGGGATGCCGAGCATCTTCGCCGCGTGGGGGTATGGATTGGCCGGAATGGAACGCGGCAGCGCCGCCGTGGCCCGCGACATGACCGAGGCCGCGGCGATCGCGAATCGATTGCTGGGTTGACAGGGCGCAACACGCCCACCTTCTGGCGGTCGCCGTCCGTCAGTGCAGCGCCCCGCTTTGCATGCAGTGCGCCGGCGCCGGTGTGATAATCCCGCAGAACCGCCTTCGGGTCCTTCTTCGCGTCGCCCACCAGTTCTATCAACCCGGATAGGTCCAACGCACCCGAGCGGGGACTCGCCGCCGGCGGGGACATATCCAGCGGCACGCACGCAACGTCGCCAGAACCGGCAATGCTTCCAGAGCCAGCACTACCTCAACTCTGGCCCTCGGGGATCAGCGTGTCGCGACGATGAACAACCTGGGAAACGGCAGCAACACCGAACCGTCGGACAGTGCCGGATAAGCGTGCATGATCGCCGCCTGATACCGAACCAGATACGCCGCCCGTTCGGTCGCATCGAGCGGATCAAGAAACGGACGCAGCCCGCTGCCCTTGAACCACTCCACGACGGCGCTCGCGCCATCCGCCAGCAGGTGGTGATAGGTCGTTCGCCAGATGTCCACGGTGCTGGCCACGTCGTGCAACATCTGGAAATACCAGTCGGAGCCGTGCCGCGGCGCGCGAGCCTTCGAGGCTCCGGCAAGTTTGTCCGCCCAGGGACCGTCGGCGGCGATCTCACGCATAAGCCGATGCGCCGGCTCATCCAGGTTGTCGGGCATCTGCACCGCCAGGCTGCCGCCGGGCGCGAGTTTGCCGATCAGCGCGGGCAACAGCGAGGCATGATCCGGCACCCATTGCAGCGCGGCATTGGCGAAGATCACATCGAACGGCCCTGGATTTTGCCAGGTCGCGATGTCGCCGGTCTCGAAATGAATATGCGGCAATCGTTTCTGTGCCGCGGCGATCATGTCGGCTGAGCTGTCGAGGCCGGTGACGACGGCATCCGGAAACCGGGCGTGCAGCAGTTCGGTCGAATTGCCTGGCCCGCAGCCGATGTCCACCGCGCTGGCGACAAGCGGCGTCGGAATGTGGGCGAGTAGATCCCTGACCGGACGTGTCCGTTCGTCTTCGAACCTGGTGTACTGGGTTGCGGACCAACTCATCGGAGCCCTCCTTCGTTATTCGGGGCAGGGGCGGGATTGCTCGCCCGGGACGGCTCCGTCGCGGCCAGCCTTGCGGCCGCCGGAGACCGTCCGAAGCAATAACATTCACCGCACCATGCCTTCCAGTCACGCGCCTGAAGGTTTACAATACCCGGCGGGTATCAATGATCGACCTCCGCCGTCTCCGCGCTTTTGTCGCCCTTGCCGAAGAGTCCCACGTAACCCGTGCGGCCGAGCGGCTGGGTATGCAGCAACCACCGCTGACCCGGCTTCTGCGGGGGCTGGAAACGGAGTTTGGCGTGCTGCTGATGCACCGGCTGCCGCGTGGCGTGAAGCCAACCGAAGCCGGGAAAACCCTGTTGACGGAAGCCCGGACACTGCTGGCAAGGGCCGAGAAGCTGCCGGAGATCGTCCGCCGGGCGGCACGTGGCGAGCACGGATCGCTTGCCGTCGGTTTCACCAGTTCCGCCGCGCTGCATCCGTTTGTTCCGGCAGTGCTGCGGGAATTCCGCGATCGCCTGCCCGGCGTCAAAGTCATCCTGGAAGAGGCCGGCACCGCCGAACTGGTGGACGCGCTGCTGCATGAGCGGCTCGATGCGGCGTTCGTCCGCTCTCCGGTGGGCAGTGTGGCCGCGCTCCTGGTCGACCCGGTCCTGGATGAGCCGATGCTGGCCGCGTTGCCGGCCCGCCACCGTTTGGCGTTGGTCGCCGGCCCGTTGGCCCTCGCCGAACTGGCAACCGAGGAATTCATCCTTTATCGCCGCTCCACCGGGCCGGGACTGTACGACGCCATTGTCGCGGCCTGCCGGCAGGCTGGGTTCAGCCCCACAGTCGCGCAGGAGGCACCGCGGCTGCCCGCGACGCTGAGCCTGGTTGCCGCCGGCCTCGGCGTGTCGATCGTGCCGGCTTCCATGCAGCGCCTGGGCGGCGAAGACATCGCCTATCGGGTCCTGGTCGGATGTCCAGGACTGTCAGCCCCGATCCACCTTGCGACCCGCCAGGCCAACCCGTCGCCCGCGGTGTCGCAGTTCCGCCGGCTGGTGCAGCGCGTGAGCAGCCAGCGCGCGGCGGAGGGGTGATGCTATGGCTGCCGATACGTCTGTACCAGCCCGTGGGACCATAGGACGTTCCGGGGGCGGCTGGCTCGCTATATGGGTCACGCGCGAACCGAGGCTTACGAGACCCCAGGCGCGCGGCAATCCCTGACATTGGCTCGACCGGGCCAACCTGCTACGCGGTCGAGGAGGTATCCAGATAAGCCTTCAGTCCGATCGCCAGAAAGTCAAACACGCGACGGACCCTGACACTGGCCCGCAGGTCCTCGTGCATCATCAACCAAGTCTCCAGCGGCACCGCGAACGCGTCCGGCAGCACCCGCACTAAATCGGGATCGCGCCGCGCAATGCCGACCTGGCAGGCGCCGACCCCATAACCCGCCCGTAACGCGGCAAGCTGCGCCAGGTCGCTATCGGTGCGCAGCGAGAACATCTCCCGCGATGGCCGGATGCCAGCCGCCTCGACGGCCTTTACCGGGACCGGATCACGATCGAAGCCGATCAGCCGCAACCGAACCAGGTCCGCCCAGCTGGCAGGCTCGCCGTTGGCGGCGAGGTAGCGCCGGTGCGCGTAGAA
>JAQGHW010000717.1 GCA_028291505.1 Rhodopila sp.
ATAAGCCATTTGACAGGGCGTCGCCGTGATGGCATGGGCGCCCGCTCTTGATTGAAGCCCCCAGCGGGCGAGTACCCTGTCACGAAGGGCCTTACATCCTCATGGCTAAGCCTGAACTCGGCACCAAGCGGGTCTGCGTCGCGTGCGGCACGCGGTTCTATGACCTGACCAAGTCGCCCGCACTCTGTCCGAAATGCGGGACGGAACAGCCGATCGAGCAACCGCGCCCGCGTCGCACCGGCGGCAACGTCGTCGAAGACAAGCGCCCGAAGAAGCCAGTCCCCGCGCCCGAGGACGTGGACGTCGAAGTCGAAGGCGTGGAGGATGTCGAGGAAGAAGACGTCCTGGAGGCGGCCGACGACCTGGAGGATGACGCAGACGTCATCAGCGGCGACATCGAGGTCGAATCCGACGCGGACGAGCACGAGCGGTGATCCGCCCGCCCGCCGCCGCAGGTCTCAACTCGGCCCCCTGACCAGCCCCCTGGCCCGCAGCCAAACCATGAGCAGCGCGTCATAGGGCAGGGCGGGGGTTTCCCGCAGCCGCCAGTACCAGCGCAACCACAGGCTGCTCGACGCCGGGACCGGCGGCGGGGGACAGGCGCGCGCCCTGACCCCGGCGAGGCGCAGCAGCAGCAGGCAGCGCGGCAGGTGATAGGCGCTGGTGCAGGCATAGACCGGCGATTTGCCGCGGACCATCCCGGAGACCGCGCGAACCGACGACAGCGTGTCGGTGCCGGTCGTCTCCTGCTGGATCGCCTCGGCCGCGACGCCCGCCGCGATCAGCTGGCGCGCCATCACCACCGCTTCGGCGTCGCCATGGCGGCCCTTCGCCCCGGTCGGAATGAACAGCGGCCGCACGAACCGCCTGCCGAAACGTTCGGCGGCTTCGACCCGGTGGCGCAACGTGTCGCTCGCCCGCCCGTCCGGTCGCACCGCCGCGCCGAAGATGATGATCACCGCGTCGGGCGCCGCCGCTTCCACCTCGCGTGGGTTGACTTTCATCCGCACCGTTTCCCATGCTGACCGCCAACGGCCAAGCGGAGGAAATCATGAAGGTGCTGACCGAGGCGGCGATCCGGCAATACCGGGATCAGGGTTACTACGCCCCGATCCGAGCGATGCCACGCGCGGAAGCCGACGCCCTGCGCGGCAAGCTGGAGCAGTTCGAGGCCGGCGCCGGTAACCTGGCCGGCAAGCTGCGCCACAAATCCCACCTGCTGTTCACCTGGCTCAACGACCTGGTCCGTCATCCGGGTATCCTGGACGCGGTTCAGGACGTGATCGGTCCGAACATCCTGTGCTGGGGCACCTCGTTCTTCATCAAGGAACCGCGCAACCCGGGCTTCGTGTCCTGGCACCAGGATTCGACATACTGGGGGTTGGATCCCGCCGACGTGGTGACGGCCTGGGTCGCGCTGTCCGACAGCACCGCCGCCAACGGCGCGATGCGCGTCATCCCCGGCACCCACAAGCTGGATCAGGTGCCGCATCACGACACCTTTCAGCCGGACAACCTGCTCAGCCGCGGGCAGGAGGTCATGGTCGATGTCGATGAACGCCAGGCCGCGATGCTCGAACTGCAGGCCGGAGAAATGTCGTTGCACCACGTGCGGCTGATCCACGGTTCCGATCCCAATCCATCCAGCCTGCGGCGTATCGGTTTCGCCATTCGCTACATTCCGACAACGGTCCGCCAGGTCGCCGGTTCGCACGATCATGCCACCCTGGTACGCGGCGTCGACACCTACGGGCATTTCGAGCCCGAAGAACGTCCGGATGCCGACATGTCGGAACGTGCGGTCGCTTTCCACGAGGCAGTCACCGGCGCCCACGCCGCGATCCTGATGCGTGAGACCGGGAAGGAGATGCGCGCCTGACGCAGCTTGATCAAGGCCCGCATGATCAAGGCCAGCATGATCAAGGCGCGACGGACGGAACCGCTTCGTTTCCCGTCATCATTCGCCCCATGTCCGCCCGCTCGGACTGGCGCCCGGCCGTAACGGGTGTAGAACGCTGGGATCGGGACGGATCAGAAAATTCGAGAGGGTAACGAGACGATGTCAAAGCGTATCGCGGTAATCGGCGCCGGAGCGGTCGGCGGCTATGCGGGTGCCCACATGACGGCGGCTGGCCACGACGTCACCCTGATCGATCCTTGGCCGGAACATGTCGAGCAGATGAAGGCGCACGGCATGGAAATCTTCGGAATGACCCCGCAGGAGCGGATGACCGTGAAGGTCAACGCCATGCACCTGACCGAAGTGCAGAACCTGGCGAAGCAAAAGCCGATCGATATCGCGTTCATTTCGGTCAAGTCGTACGACACGGTATGGGCGGCGACGATGATCCGGCAGTATCTGTCGGCCTCCGGCTGCGTGGTATCGATGCAGAATTGCATCAACGAGGAACGTGTCGCCGGCGTCGTCGGCTGGGGCCGCACCTTGGGATGCATCGTGACCGGTGGTGTCGGCGTCGATCTGTACCAGCCCGGCCATATCCGGCGCGGCTACGCCAAACGTGCCGATATCACATCGTTCTATGTCGGCGAGCCCAGCGGCAAGATCACCAGACGGTCGCAAGAAATCGCCGAGATCATGGCCAGCATCGATGCGTCGAAAGCAACCGACAATCTGTGGGGCGAACGTTGGACCAAACTGTGCGTGAACGGAATGCGCAACGGTGTCTCGGCCGCGACCAGCATGGGCGGCAACGCCCGCGACAACCACCCCGCGGTTCGTCGCATCTGCATCCAGTTGGGCGGCGAAGCAGTCCGCGTCGGCCAAAAGCTGGGTTACAAACTAGGAAAAGTCGGTGCGCTGCCGTTTGAAATGCTGGCGAAGGCGATGGAAGGCGACACCACTTCATACACCGAGATCGAGCGCCTGATGACCGAGGGCGGCGCCGGCCAGGCCGAACGCAGCGACTACCAGCGCCCGTCCATGGCGCAGGACATGGAGAAAGGCCGCCGCACCGAAATCGAGTTCATGAACGGCTTCATCGCCACCGAAGGCACCAGGGCAGGGATCACCGCGCCCACGCACGAAATGCTGACGCGCCAGGTCCTGCGCGTGGAACGAGGCGAAATCCCACCCCGGCCGGAGAACGTGCTGGTGAACAGCTAATCCAATGCCTCAAGCCCGGGTTCGGCCCCATAGGTAAGGCACATCCGTGGCCCGAAGTCCTGGCTCCCTCGCACCGGCGCCCTGCTCCGACGCCCCTGCTGGATCAGCCAAACGCGAACACGCCGGCGACCGCCAGCACCAGCGCCGGCGGCATCACCAATGCCCCAAGCTTCAGAAAGCGCCAGGCGCTGACCCGCAACCCCTCGCGCCGCAACGCGGTCAGCCACAGGATGGTCGCCAGCGATCCGGTCACCGACAGGTTCGGCCCCAGGTCCACGCCGATCAGCACCGCCGCACGCACGTGCTCCGGCACTCGGGCGATCTCCACCACGCGTCCCGCGACCAGCCCGGCGGGCAGGTTGTTCATCAGGTTGCAGCCCACGGCCAGCACGACGCCCGAAACCCACGTCGCCGCCGCTGCCGAACGCCCCGTCAGATCGGCCAACGGTGCGGCCAGGTCATTGGTGACGCCGGTTTTCTCCAACGCCTCGACCAGCACGAACAGGCCGGCGACCAGCGGCAGCACGCCCCAGGAGATGTCCTTCACCACCGCAAGCGGTCCATGTTCGGATCGGATCAGCACCAGGATCGCCGTCGCCGCCCCGGCCAGGAAGGTCGGCAGCCCAAGCGGGATGTCGAACGCCGAGGACGCCAGCAGCACGCCAGCCGTGACCGCAATGCCGAACGCCGCCAGCTTCCCGGCAACGGTCAGATCCGGAGTCTCGATCGCCCGGCAGATCGGCTGTTGCAGCTGCGCCCGCTGGCTCCAGCGCAGCACCACGAACGTCGCGACAACCGACAGCACCGACGGCAACGCATAGCTCGGTAGCCATCGCAGCAGAGGCGGCATGTGGCTGCCGTAGATCACCAGGTTCGCCGGGTTGGAAATCGGCAGCACGAAGCTCGCGGCGTTGGCGATGAAGGCGCAGATGAACAGATACGGCAGCGGGTCCTTCGCCTTGGCCGCCCTCACCACCGCGGCGACGGCCGGGGTCAGCACCACCGCCGTCGCGTCGTTGGACAGGAACACCGTGACCACCGTGCCGACCGCGAACACCAGGCCGAACAGCCGCCTCGCCGACCCCTTGGCGTGCCCCGCCGCCTGCGCCGCCAACCAGTCGAACAACCCCTCCTGCCGGGCGAGTTCGGCCAGCAGCATCATGCCGACCAGGAACAGATAGACGTCGGTTCCCTTCGCCACCCCGGCCAGCGCGTCGGATACCGGCAGCAGGCCGAACACCGTCAGCAACACGGCGCCGGCGACGGCCCAGATAAACTCGGGCCAGGAGAACGGCCGGAAGATCACCCCGGCGGTGGCCGCGGCCGCGATGCCCCAGATCGCCCACGGCACCAACAGGAACCCCGACATCGCGGCGAGCGCAGCCATCACGCAACCCGGGGGGTTAGCGACAGCACCGGCGCGGCGTCCCTCGTTTCCCCCATCAGCAGCGCGAAGAAGACCAATGCGCACCCCGCGATCGCGGCCAGGTACAGAAATCCGGCCGGATAACCGAACCATTGCACGACATAGCCCGCGCTCGCGTTGCTGCCCGTCGCGCCGATCCCCACCGCGAGCGCCGTCAGCCCCTGCGCCAGGTTGAACCGCCCGGTGCCGCGCATCAGGTCCGACGCGATCAGCACCGAGACCACGCCGAAGATGCCTGCCGCCACGCCGTCCAGCAGTTGGATGCCGACCACGGCGTAGGGGCTGGAGGTAACCGAGAACAACAGGCCGCGCACCGGCAGCACGGCCAGCGCGACCAGGAAAATCGGCTTGCGGCCGACCCCTCGCGCCGACGCCTGCCCGACGCACCACGCCACCCCCACCATCACGAACTGGGCCGCGATGATGCAGGCCGATAAGGCGATGGTGTCTTGCCCGGGATGCTTCTGCGCCAGCACCTGCCCGGCCATCGGCAGCATCGCCGCGTTACCGAAATGAAACAGCACCACCGAACCGAGGAAGATCCGCAGGTCCCGCCGCCTGAGCAGGTCGCGGAAGCCGATCGGCTCCCCTGCATGGGCAGGATCTTCGCCGCCGCGTGCCCGTTCATGATCGATTTCCTTCGGGTTGATCAACGTGACCATCGCCGCACTCGCCACCGCGAATGCACAGACCAGGTAGAAGATCCAATGGGCTCCAAGATATTGCCCCAGGCTGCCAGCCAGCACGGCGGCGACCAGGTTGCCGGCATGGTTGAAGCCCTCATTGCGGCTGATCCGCGCATCCAGCAGGCGCCGCCCGACCAGCCCCAACGACAGCGCCGCGATCAACGGCGGGATCACCGCCGAGGCCGAACCCAACAGCACCTGCGCGGCAATGACGGTCCAGAAATGGGGGAACCCGACGATCAGCAGGCAGCCCAGCGCCACCATCAGGCCTGACGCAGCCATAAGCAGGCGCTTGGCCCGCGTCCCGTCGACCAGCAGCCCCGCCGGCACCTGGCAGATCGCCGCGGCGATCGAGGACGCCCCCATGGCAAGCCCGATCGCACCCGGATCCCAGTGTTGCGAGCCCTTCAGGAACACCGAGAGGAACGGTCCCACCCCGTCCCGCACGTCCGCCATCAGCAGGGTGATCGCGTCCAGCCCACGAAGCGAACGCGCCGAGGGCCGCCCGTCCGCCGAACTCACCATCCCCACCCGCGCCATCCCCAGCCGCAACCGCGCCACCCCCAACCACGACAGGCGAAGCCTGCTACAGGGGCCGCGGCGCCAGGGCCGTGGTCATCGTGTTCCCGTTTCCCCGCCGCGACGCGCGGGAAATACCCAATTCTCATGGTGCCCTCCGACCCCGGGGGGCTTAACGCCGAACCAGCGATGCGCACTTATAACGACGGCTCAGAACCGCCCCAGATGCCGGAATCGTGACCCCGGCACCAGCGAGCGTTCAGGTCGATCAATTAGCCGTCCGTCCGCGGGGGCCGGATCAGGCGACCTTGACGTCCTTCCAGAAACCGAAACGACCGCCCACGGCCTGCATTTTCGGTTGCGGGCTTTCATACGACCAAGCGGCGCGTTCGAAGCGCTGACCGTCGATGATAGCGTCGTAGAACTGGACGCCGTGCGGGCATGCGTGGTCGGATTCCGTTTTGGCAGCCTTCTCCAGCCACTCCAACCGAGTCGCCGACGGCGGGAAATAAGCATAGCCGGCCGCTTCGACGATGTCGTCGCTGGTGGCAATCACGTGGCCGTTCAGGGTCGCTTGCATATCTGTGTCCTCCTCAGTTGATAGATAGGAAGGGATGCAGCCGTGATCAGAGGGTAGCCCTGATCATCTCGAACGCATGTGCGACTGTGGCCGCCCTGATCGCGGTACGGTCGCCCGGAAAGACCTGCCGTGCGGACAACGCCGGCTTTCCGGTGCGGGCGAGCCCGAAGCATACCAGGCCGACGGGTTTCTCCGCGCTGCCGCCGCCCGGGCCCGCGACTCCGGTGACGGAAATCGCGATCGCCGCGCGCGAACGGGCCAATGTCCCCTCGGCCATGGCTCGGGCGACCTCTTCGCTGACCGCCCCATGGGCCTCGATCAATGCCATCGGCACGCCGATCATCTGGTTCTTGGCATCGTTGGAATAGGTAACGAAGCCGCGGTCCACCACGTCGGAGGAGCCAGCTACGGCGGTCAACGCGGCGGCAATCAGCCCGCCCGTGCAGCTTTCAGCGGTTGCCAGCATGATCCCCTTCGATCTGCAGGCGGCAAGGAGGGTCTCGGCGTCGTGAAGGGTGGAGTCTGGGAGCATCCTGGGCCATCCGGTTCAGTATACACGCGGTCCGAGCGTGATCTCAGACGGGACTGCTGTCCACTGTTCGTGTATTGATTGCCCGTCAGGTGTCCCGCCCCCCAGATTCGTCGCATCATGCGGCGAACGCTGGGGACCAGAAGCCCATTGAAAACCAGGAGCTGGTGTTACAATTGGCAAAAGCTGGCACCAACAGGCGTCATCTCGCCATACCACGCCGGTGGGGCTGCACGGCATGGGATTCTCAACACGCAGAAGTTCGAGGGCCACGAAGACACAAGGGCCACGAAGACACAAGGGCCGCGGAAAACGGGGGCCGGTAGCGATCGATGAAGTGCCACAGGGTGATTCCGAAGCCTCACGGCATGGAAATTCTCTTGGCTGCCGGCATATGAACCGTTCATGCGCTCTTCTACGACGACTATGTCGGTCGGACCTCGATGCGCGAGCATACTCACTTTCCGTGGCCCTCCGGTGGCCCTCGTTCGTTCTTCGTGTTGAAGATGAAGGAAGAATAAGCGAACGCGGTCTCTGACATCGACCCACCTCCCGATGCCCACCCGGGCGAACGAGCGGTTGCCGTCGCCGATCAGCCTGCTCGGACCTGGAACCGCTGGCATGTATACCGGTCAAATGCGATTGCCCAGGCGTAACACCACGTCCTGATTGCTTCGCCCGGTGCTCCCTTCTACCGTGCCGCCAGCCAGCCAGCTATGGGAGGCCTTCATGAACACGCCG
Organism: Rhodopila sp.; assembly: GCA_028291505.1. Classification (GTDB taxonomy): domain Bacteria; phylum Pseudomonadota; class Alphaproteobacteria; order Acetobacterales; family Acetobacteraceae; genus Rhodopila. The sequence continues at coordinate 7,606 of JAQGHW010000717.1, forward strand.
GTCAACCACAAGACACTGGGCGATCCCTGGACCATTCCCCTCGACCAGATCGACGTCGCCGACGCTCGGATTTTCCAGGACGATGTCTGGCCGGACTGGTTCGCGCGACTGCGGCGCGACGATCCGGTGCATTTCACCCCGGACAGCCAGTTCGGGCCGTACTGGTCGGTGACCCGATACAAGGACATCATGGCGGTCGAGACCAATCCCCGGGTCTTCTCGTCGGCGTCGGGGATCACGCTGCTGGATCAGGAAACCCAGTACCGCCTGGCGATGTTCATCGCCATGGACCCGCCGAAGCACGACGTGCAGCGCCTGGTGGTGGCGCCCATCGTGGCACCCGGCAACCTCGCCCACATGGCCGGCACCATCCGGCAGCGGGTGATCAGGATCCTCGACGGTCTGCCGCGCAATGAGACGTTCGACTGGGTCGAACATGTGTCGATCGAGCTGACGACGCAGATGCTCGCCACCTTGTTCGATTATCCGTTCGAGCGCCGGCGGGACCTGACCCATTGGTCGAACATCGCGACCACGAACCTGAAGGATCCCAACGCGCTGGTGAAGACCGAGGAAGAACGGTTCAACGAACTGCGGAAAATGGCCGCGGCGATGATGGCATTGTGGAATGAGCGGGTTAATCAGCCCGGCGGTTCGGACCTGATCTCGATGCTGGCGCATGGCGAGGCGACCCGGAACATGGACCCGATGGAGTTCATGGGCAATTGCGTGCTGCTGATCGTTGGCGGCAACGACACGACACGCAACTCGATCAGTGGCGGATTGTGGGCGCTGAACAAGCATCCGGACGAATACCGCAAGCTGCGGCAGAACCCCGGGCTGATTCCGAGCATGGTGCCGGAGATCATTCGCTGGCAGACCCCTTTGGCCTATATGCGCCGGACCGCGCTGGAGGATGCAGAACTGGGCGGGAAGACGATCCGAACGGGTGACAAGCTGGCGATGTGGTATATCTCCGGTAACCGCGACGCCGACGCGATCGAGGACGCAGATCGTTTCATCATCGACCGCGCCCGTCCCCGCCAGCATCTGTCGTTCGGGTTCGGCATTCATCGTTGCGTGGGCAACCGCCTCGCGGAGTTGCAGCTGACGATCCTGTGGGAGGAGATCATGCAGCGCTTCCCGTTCATCGAGCTGATGGAAGAGCCGAAGCGCATATACTCGACCTTCGTTCACGGGATTTCGTCGATGATGGTGCGGATACCGGGGTGATGAACCAACACCAGTGAGCGTTAATGCTGACTGGATGCGCGCAGGGTTGGCGTGGCGGCTGCGCGCAAAATCCGCGCAGGGTTGGCGTGGCGGCTGCGCGCAGAATCAATGAGATACCAGCCGGCCGACCGTCGACCAAAGAGTCGATCTTTCGGCCGGCTAGTATAACGCAACGACCGGGAAACCAGCAGGCTTTGT